>JANXQE010000748.1 GCA_025356925.1 Limisphaerales bacterium
GAGTAATCAGACCAGTCAGCAGACGCAGGATCGGTGAGAGAAGGCACTTCATATCAACCACTTTGCCCGATCGCACCATCAAGGCAAAGAAGAGCAAATCCGGTTCTCAAAGAACCGAACTGCGAATTCGCCATGTACAGGGGCGGCTGTGGCTAACGGAGATCCTTCGCCACTTATGCGAGCGGAGCGAGCCAAACTGGAAGTCCTGAAGGGACGAAAGCTAATCAGCCCAGGGAAAGCGAGGCACGAGCGGCGGCCGCAGCGGCCTTGCCCTGGGCTGGTATGTCGCGCTCCCCTTTCAGGGCGCCGGAGGCGTTGGGAGGGTGCGCGGCCTCGCAGCTTGCAGCATGTAACGGAAGGAGATGTTTTGCGCCGATTCGAACGAGGCTGGCAAACTTCCAGGACCTTCATCGTCCGCTCGCGGGTGCTTGGGCAGTTTACGATAGCTCAGGCACGATTCCAAGCCTGATCGAACAGTCACCCTGAAATCCAAGGTAAAAGAGGCATCGCCAAAACTTTTGCCTCCAGCATTGAACCCGCGTTAAAGCGTGCCGCTAATGTGGCTCGTAAAACTGCGCGGATGTATGGCACGCGTCTTTACCAGAACCTCGTCGCTGTCGGCGGTCTGCGGTTGCGTTTTGGCCCGGCGCAGGTTGAATTAAGGGGCTGAGATGGGGAAGGTGGAAAAACCCAATATATTGTCCACTTTTGGTAGCGGGACCACAATTGGTAGTGGTTTTTGCCGTTTGGGGACACTCAAATAACAGTTGTATCTGGCCCCCATTTTTCCTACTATTCTGTTACCGTAAACGGACGGCAAAAACTGCCTTCTCCGTATTGCTTTTATGCCTGAGGAACACGTGCTCGAAGCCGAAGAAAACGCTAAACCAGCCCCGGATGCGCTGGAGAAATATGACGCATCAAAGATAGATAAATTGGAGGGCCTTGAGGCCGTCCGCAAACGGCCGGGCATGTACATCGGCGACCCGGATGAGCGCGGATTGCACCATTGCGTATTCGAGGTGCTGGACAATTCAATCGACGAGCACCTGGCCGGGTTTTGCAGCAAGATTGAGGTCACTGTGCACGTGGATGGCTCGGTTTCAATTCGTGATAACGGCCGCGGAATTCCCGTCGACATGCACCCGAAGTGGAATATGCCGGCGGTGGAATTAGTCCTGACGAACCTCCATGCTGGCGGAAAGTTTGGCCAGGGGGCTTACAAATATTCCGGCGGGCTCCACGGGGTAGGCGCCAAGTGCGTTAACGCGCTCTCAGACTGGTTCAAGGTGGAGGTCTCGCGCGACGGCAAGGTCTATGCCATGCAGTTCGCCCGCGGGGTGACGATGGAAAAGCTCCAGGTTATCGGAAAATCCAAAGGGACCGGTACGCTCATCACGTTTAAGCCGGATGCTACCATTTTCACCATAACCACGGAATTTAAGTTTGAAATCCTGGCGAATCGTCTGCGTGAACTGGCTTTTCTCAACCCCGGCATCGAGATTGTTCTCACCGATGACCGTACCGAGAAATCAGAGCGCTTTTTGTACAAGGAGGGCATCGAAGAGTTCGTCAAACAACTCGGCCGCAACAAGCAGATCCTGCATCCCAAGCCGATCGTCATCAGCCGCCAGAAGGATGAGGTCTTCGTCGATTGCGTCATGCAGTACACCGACAGCTACAACGACCAGATTCTGTGTTTTGCCAATTCAATTCCCAACCCCGACGGGGGCACACACCTGACCGGCTTTCGTTCCGCGCTGACCCGCGCCATCAATCAGTACGCCAAGCAAAATAATCTGCTGAAAGAGAAGGATCCGGCGATCTCGGGGGATGACGTGCGCGAGGGGCTGGTTTGTGTTTTGAGCGTCAAACTCCCCAATCCCCGGTTCGAATCCCAGACCAAGGTCAAGCTGGTTAATACCGAGATCGATGGCGTCGTCGCTTCGGTCATTTACGACGGCCTGATGACCCACTTCGATGCTCACCCGCCGGTAGCGAAGAGAGTAATCGAGAAAGGCTTGCTGGCCGCCCGGGCGCGCGAAGCGGCTCGCAAAGCGCGCGAAACCGTCCGAAAAGGCGCGCTCACCGGTGGCGGTCTGCCGGGCAAGCTGGCGGATTGTTCCGACCGCGACCCGGCTAATACCGAGCTGTATATCGTCGAAGGCGACTCCGCCGGCGGCTCGGCCAAGCAAGGCCGGGACCGGAGATTTCAGGCGATCCTGCCCATCCGCGGCAAGCTGATTAACGTCGAAAAGGCCCGCCTGGATAAGGTTCTCCAGAACACTGAAATTCGCACCATGATCACCGCCGTCGGCACGGGAATCGGCGACGGCGATAGCGAAGGTGCCTTCAACCTGGAAAAGCTCCGCTATCATAAAATCATCATCATGACCGATGCTGACGTGGACGGCTCACACATTCGGACCCTGCTGCTGACGTTCTTTTATCGGCAAATGCCTGAACTCGTAAAACGGGGGTTTATTTACATCGCCCAGCCACCGCTCTACCAGATCGCACGCAAAAAGCGGGTGGAGTATGTGGACGACGATGCCCAGCTCAACCGCATCCTGATTCAGCTTGGTACCGAGGAAGTGTCCCTGCGCAGTGTGGCGGATGAGAAGGAGCTTTCTCAAAAGCACCTCAGCGAGATCCTGGAATTGCTCGAAGCTTTGGACAAATACGCCAACGGCCTGCGGCGCAAGGGTGGCGACTTCGCCATCTATCTCGAGCACCGCCACCCGACCACCCACGAATGGCCACAGCATTTGGTCAAGATCCGCCAGGGCAACGAGGAAACGGTCCATTACTTCCATGACAATGAAGAGTTGGCGAAGTTCGCCGAGGAGAATGCGGATCTGGATCTCGGCCTATCCGGTGATGAGGAAAGCGACACTTCGCTCGTCGAAAGAAGCAAAAATGGATCCACCCGGCGCGCCCGGCACGAGGAGCTCTATGAGCGCCACGCCGTCAAAGACCTGATCGCAAAACTGGCGCAAAAAGGGTTTCAAATGGAACACTACTCGGCCCAGGACAAGCCGCTCTTCGAGGTCATCGAGGGCCAGGGCGACAAGCAGCAAGTGCGGCCCCTGTTTTCCATCCCCGAGATCCTTTCTGCCGTCAAGGAAGTGGGCCGGCGCGGGCTGTCGGTTAAACGCTTCAAAGGCTTAGGCGAAATGAATCCCAAAGAGCTGTTTGAGACCACCATGAATCCCGCCCGGCGCAAACTTTTGCGCGTCGATGTAACCGACGCGGTCGAGGCTGAGGAAATGTTTACCAAGCTCATGGGCGAGGAAGTCGAACCACGCCGCCAGTTCATCGAGGATAACGCGCTGAACGTTCGCAATTTGGATGTCTGAGAGGCTCGACCGATTTGATGGAGGAGCGAAC
>JANXQE010000750.1 GCA_025356925.1 Limisphaerales bacterium
GCTCACACTCTGGATACGCCTCGGAGCGCGGACATCCCTTGAACATTTCTTGCTAAAAACTCACCCTTTGTTGCGATGCGGGCATTTGCTCATATTGCTCGAATCCAACCGACGAATTGACGCCGTTCGTTTCCTGTGAAATCGCTGGCAAATTGAGAAATGGCAAAACGCTTGGTTTATTGCATCCGAGGGCGGTCCAACAGCAGGCTGGAGCACCTCGGCATGGCGGTTGCTAAATCTGCAATGAACGCTCCCAACAGGCACTTGGGGGACAAATAAAAACAGCAACTCGATCAAAAGTTAACCGGCCCTGCGCGTGTCGGTGGCTTGGAGGTGGGGACTTGCGTCTGCCGTCTTAGAACAGAATCACATGAAACGAATAATTCACCCCAACCCATGGACTATGGTTTTGACAGCCGCAGGAGTCATCAGCATGACTTCCGTTTTGCGCGCCGATGAAAATGCGCCGGTAGCTTCAGCGAACACTAATCAAACCCAGGAGGCAACTCCGCCGCCCACGTCCGCGCCACCACCGGCACCATTGATGATGGCTTTGGGCAAGGCGAGCCTGGCCGATCCTTTGAATAAGGCCGGAATCAACATCTACGGCTATGTCGAAGGCGGTTACATGTACGACTTCACCGCGCCGAGCATTCACGATGGACCAACTTACATGGGATTTAACAGTTTCAAGAACCAGCCCATCCTCGACAAGATCAGTTTGAATTTCGAGCGTACGGTTGATCCGACCAAGAAGCAGTTCGACGTTGGCTTCCGGGCGGAAGGCATCTATGGCGCGGATGCTGCGTTCATCCACTCGGATGGGGTGGCAGATACTCAGACGGGTCGCTACCAATGGGACCCTCTCCAAGCGTATGTGGACGTGGCCTTCCCCGGCTTGCCAATGAAATTGCGCGTGGGCAAATGGATTGAGCTGGCTGGCTTCGAGCAATACAGCGCCAACATCTACGGGGCTTTCGGCGATCCGGCCAGAGCCCTCTATTCTTATAGTTACCAATTTCTCTACGCCGAGCCAGGCACGCAGACGGGCGCTTTGCTCACCTATGTGCTAAGCCCCAAGTGGACGTTTGACGCTGGCTGCACACTCGGTTGGAATCAGTCTCTGCGCTCTTCCCACGATTCTCTGGACTTCCTGGGACGCATAACCTTTACGCCCAGCGACAAGACTTCGATCATTTTCGTGATGACGGAAGGCCCTGAGTTTCCCACGGCCGTCGGAAACAATCTGCCTCCGCGTGACCATAGCGACTTTTGGACCGCTTTGGACCTGGTCATCACTCAGAAGATCAACGACAAGTTGAGCCTGGGCCTGGGCTTTGACTACGTTGAGACGCCGCACATCCCTGGCTTATCGGGTAATGACAAGCAGTGGGGCGGGGTTGCTCAATACGTCAGCTACGCGTTTGATCCGCACATCACACTGAACACCCGGTTGGAGTGGTATAAAGACGCCGCCAATGGCTTCTCCCTCGGTGCGCCCGTCAGCGCCAACTACTATGGCGCCACCGTGGGCGTAGCCGTCAAGCCGTTCCCCAAACACGATATTCTGTCACACTTGCTTTTCCGACCGGAAATCCGCTACGACTATTCTGACGAACGAGTGTTCGGCACCGGCGATCACAATCAGGTCACATTCAATGTGGACGCGCTCTTCACCTTTTAGCGTCCGCAAGCATCCGAAAGCAAAAGGCGCCTTGAAGCAGACGGGCGGCAAGTTCGCAGGTGGTTTCCAAATCCATTATCTGCACTTGTCCTCCGTGCGATAGTGAACGCACCGGCGGGTCTTCAGGGGAGGTGGGAACGGTGGCCCCTGATGGGCACGACCCGCCGGTGTCGTCGTTTTTAATACGCGCCAGAGTCTTCTTTTCCCTTGGACATCCTTTGGCCAAACCTCACCCTTTGTTGGTTCCACAAGCAGAATCAGAATGCATAATGAAAACCGCGCCGATACCGAGGGGACGACCAAGGAGATCGTCGCTTGCGCGAACCTGGTCCAAAGCGGCGGTTTTGAAGCTTCTAGCTGCAACGAAGCCCAACAAAAGCCGGAAAACCAACCGCGAGGCGAAGGCCCTTGCCGTTGCAAATAGACGGAGTTACCTCGCCGTTTTTATCGGCGCGTCTCTCGGCGCAGGACTATGCGCCATCTGCATCTCGGAGGCTCTGAAACATTCGCACGAGGAAGAGGAACTTGAAAGACCGATTAGTCTTCCAACCGAACCAGGAGTCTTCCCAGGCGCGCAGACAGGTCCGCGCGTTGATTTGACCAATAAACAGGCAGTCATCCGAGCGCCTTAAATGGCTGAAATACTATTGCCCCGCCTGACATATTCTGATCTGAGCCTGAGCACCGCGCTATTGGTTATTTCTTGCTGAGATCAGCGCGGTTCCACCAACCACCGCCCAGCGATTGAAACAACGCCGTAGTGTCGGCATAACGATTGGCCTGGGCTTGAGCGAGGGCAATCACGGTTTGCTGATAGGCTTGCTGCGCGTTTAACAGGGCCAGGTAGCTCGAATAGCCAGTCTCGAACTGTTTCTGGGCCAGACTCAGGGCGGTGCCCGCCAGATCCTTGGCGGCAGCGGCGGCCTTCAAAGCCTCGGCGTCATGTTCGAGCGCATGCAAGGTGTCGGCGACATTCTGAAATGCGGTTAGGACCGTGCTGCGATATTGTTGGGAGGCTTGAACATATGCGGCTTTCGCGGCCCGCTGACGATGCAACAGGGTTCCGCCTTGGAAAATGGGCTGGGTCACGCTGGCCCCTAAATCCCAGAAGCCCGTGCCTGGGGCGAACATTTTGCTGGCAGCCATGTTGAGCCGCTGCCCGATCGAGCACCCCCTTGCTCGCCGTCGCATACGACTCCGCGCTCCACCATTCCACAAGATCGGCTCGAGCCCGCCATCCGATGCTTCCAGGAGACTCGATGATCGATTCCACAACGGCGCGCGCACTGTCCCATACGCCCGTGGTGGAGTCGCGAAGCGAAAGC
>JANXQE010000757.1 GCA_025356925.1 Limisphaerales bacterium
GCCAGCGAGACCGCGAGAATCGCGTTGGCGCCCAGCTTGGATTTCGTTTCTGTGCCATCCAACTCCAACATGATCTGGTCCACCGTTAATTGGTCCAAAGCATCGGTGCCCTGCAGAGCCGGCAGGATCTTGTCGGTAACGTTTTTGACCGCCTTGGTTACGCCCTTGCCAAGAAAGCGCTTCTTGTCGCCATCGCGCAACTCGATGGCCTCATGCTCGCCCGTGCTGGCGCCGGAGGGTACCGCGGCGCGGCCCACCGCTCCCCCCGCCAGGATCACGTCCACTTCAACGGTCGGGTTGCCACGTGAATCCAAGATCTCACGGGCCTGAATGTCATAGATGGTGCTCATAATTTTATTTTCAATTTCGATGTCAGTAAATCAGGAATTGCTCTTTGAAAGAGAGCCGGGTTTAGGCCGCTATTCAAAGGTCCGCGTATCATAGAGCGACGGGCAATCCAGTCAAGGACCAGGAGCGCCACCAGGCTAGAAGTAACATTGACTTGGGAGGCATCAGCTATTAGGGTCCTGCCAATGAATCTGTTCGCTGATTCTTTACTTGAACTGATCCGCCGCACTTCGACGGAGATCCCTGAGGACGTGCACCAGGCGATTGTCGGCTCCCTGGAGCGCGAGAAGAAAGGCACCATTGCCGAGACGGCGATGAAGATCATTGATCAGAACATCGCCCTGGCGCGGACCAAATCACAACCTATCTGCCAGGACACCGGTAGTATCATTTTTTACGTTGATTGCCCGGTCGGCTTTGATCAAATGGCGTTCGAGCAAACGGCACAGGAGGCCGTCAAGTTGGCGACACAAAAGGGCTTCCTCCGACAGAATTCTGTGGATTCAATCACGGGCAAAAACGATGGCACAAATGTCGGCCCCGGCTCCCCGACGATTCATTTTCACCAGCACCACACGCCTGAGGTACGGGTGCGGTTGGTGCTGAAAGGCGGGGGTTGCGAAAACGTTGGCGCGCAATACTCCCTTCCGAACGAGAAACTGGCGGCAAACCGGGATCTGGATGGCTGCCGAAAAGCGATTTTAGATGCGGTGCTGCAGGCGCAGGGCAAGGGCTGCGGACCCGGCATCCTCGGCGTCTGCATTGGGGGCGACCGCGCTACCGGCTATGAATTCTCCAAACAGCAATTCTTGCGCAAGCTCGACGACCACAATCCAAGTCCCGAACTCGACAAGCTGGAACGAGACATCGTCGAGACAGCTAACAAGCTCGGAATCGGGCCGATGGGTTTCGGCGGCAAAACGACTTTGCTGGGCACAAAAATCGGCGTGCTCAACCGGCTGCCCGCCTCTTACTTCGTCAGCATAAGCTACATGTGCTGGGCCTTCCGGCGCCAGGGGGTGATATTGTCCAAAGAAGGCGCAATCCAGGGATGGCTCTATTGAGGAAACCATGATCCAACTTACCACGCCGATTACCGAGGCCACGATCCGCACCCTCAAGGTCGGAAACGAAGTCAGCATCAGCGGCGTCCTGTTTACCGGGCGCGATGCGGTCCACAAGTACCTCCACGATGGCGGCCAACTGCCACCCGGCGTGCATCTCCGGGGAGGAATTCTGTACCACTGCGGCCCGGTGATTATCAAGGATGGCGAGGGCAAGTGGAAATGCGTGGCTGCCGGCCCCACCACTTCCATCCGGGAGGAACCTTATCAATGGGAGGTGATCCGCGACCTTGGCCTACGGGCGGTGATCGGCAAGGGAGGCATGGGGGAAAAGACGCTTGCAGCGTGCAAACAATACGGCTGCGCTTACCTGCATGCCATCGGTGGCGCCGCCCAGGTCCTGGCCCAGTGTATTAAAACCGTGCCCAACGTCTACTTCATGGACGAGTTCGGGGCACCTGAGGCCATTTGGGAATTTGTGGTGGTGAATTTTCCAGCGGTGGTCACGATGGATGCCAATGGCAATTCGCTGCACAAGGAAGTTTTCGCCGCCAGCCAGGCGGAGTTGGCCAAGTACGTCTAACCGGCAGCATCGATCAGATCGATCCGGTGCTGGTGGCGGCCTCCCTCGAAGGGCGTTTCGAGCCAGGTGCGCACGACAGCCAACGCGGTGTCCAAGCTCAGCATTCTCTGGCCCAGGGAGAGCATGTTCGCATTGTTATGCTGTCGCGCCAACCTGGCGGATTCGAGATTCCAGCACAGGGCACAACGGATCCCGTGGACTCGGTTTGCAGTAATCGCCTCGCCATTGCCCGACCCTCCCAGCACGATGCCTCTCTCGCATACGCCCCGGGCAACCGCTTCGGCAACCGGGCGGATGAAAAGCGGATAGTCCACGGGTTGAGCAGAGTAGGTGCCGAAGTCAGTGACGTCGTGGCCGAGATCCGCAAGCAACTTGCGGATCGCTTCTTTGTATTGGAACCCAGCGTGATCGGAGCCGATGCCAATGGTCATGGTTTTTAGTGGCCCAACCATAATCCCGGTTCGAATTGGGCGCAAGCCGTGCCGTGGATCAGAGTCCCCCGCGTAGCTGGACCTTCGGTGCAAGTGCCGTTGCAGCGATGACCGAGAGAAACCCCTTGCCCGCGTAGTCCTTCGCAGCGAGCACTTTCTTGGTGGTGGCACATGAAGTGCTTTTTAACAGGCATGAAGCGCGCTGAATTTAAAGTTCTCCCCGGTAAAGGTGGCTGGATCCGCACGACAATC
>JANXQE010000758.1 GCA_025356925.1 Limisphaerales bacterium
TACCTCATCAACCTGGCTGCGCCCACTTGCGACAATCGACAGATCTCGATCAAATCTCTGATCCAGGAAATCGAGATCGCCACGCTGCTCAACCTTCCTTTCCTCGTGCTTCATCCCGGGGCGCACCTCGGCGCCGGTGAACAGGCAGGCCTTGATCAGATGGTTGCAGGCCTAAACGAGGTTGTGGCGGCTACCAAAAAATCGCCGGTGCGCATCGCACTCGAGAACACGGCGGGGCAGGGGACTTGTCTCGGCCACAAGATTTCACACCTGGCGGCCATCTTTGACCGGGTTGACAAACCCCAACGCCTCGGCATTTGCCTCGACACGGCCCATTTCTTCGCTGCCGGATACGACATTCGAACCCCGGCCGGCTGGGATGCGGCGATCGGGGAAGTGTCTGCGCTCATCGGGCTGAAGCAGATCCTCGCTCTTCATCTCAATGATTCCAAAACGCCGCTCGCTTCACGGGTCGATCGCCACGCTCACATCGGCCAAGGCCTCATCGGCAAAAGGGCTTTTCGCCACATTGTAAATGACGCGAGGTTCACCAAGCTTCCCGGCTGCCTGGAAACCCCCAAATCCAAAGATCTGAAAGAAGATGTCCAAAACCTGGCGACCCTGCGGTCCCTGGTTAAGTCGGGGAGCGCGTCTGGAAAGTAACAACGACAATGGGTGTTAACACCAAAATTTATTGCCACGCAATCCCCGGTTCGCTAACGTCCGCGGACCGTGTGTTTTTGGGCGCACCCTGTTGGTGCGCCTTCTTTGCTTTACTAGCCCCCTGATCTCAACAAAAAGGCCAAGGACTTGCGGGAGTTCGTCCTGCCCCATCGAAAACCTGGCCGAGCGCCCCGAGTTCGGTTGAGCGGCAGGATCTCTCCCGAGATGCTACCGGGTGGCGGGTTCGGCGGACGCGGCACCGGGGGTGAGCCGTGGCGGCGGGTTAGTCGCAAGCCCCGGCTCAGAGTACGGGACCGGACTCGGCTCGGCGGCGGCCGGGGTTCCCGTTGGGATAACATCGGATGCGGCGAGTTGTTCCGGGAGGATGATCAGGGCGATCCTGCGGTTCTTCGCACGACCCTCGGCGGTCGCGTTGTCGGCTACGGGACGGAACTCGCCGTAGCCAACCGCGCCCAGTCGGCGTGGATCAATTCCGGCTTTCTCGGCGAGGAATCGGACCGCGGCGGTGGCGCGAGCGGTCGATAGCTCCCAGTTGCTGGCGAATCGGCCCCGCGCTCCGGGGCGAATCGGCACATTATCCGTGTGGCCGACGACATGGACCAGCAGGTTAGTGTGCTGAGCTAAGATAACGGCCACTTTGCGCAACACCGCAGCGCCATCGGGCTTGAGCTCGGCCTCCCCGGAATCAAACAGGATCCGGTCCAGGATATTCACCGTAAGTTTGCCCTGAAGTTGGGAGATGGTTACATCCTTGGATTCGAGCGCAGTTCGCATCTCGTCTTCGAGGTTCTCGTGGGTCTTCTCGACCGCCTCTTTCTCCTGCTCCAGCGCCTGCACACGCCCCTCGGATGCCGCAATTTTATCGCGCAGCAGCCCGGCATCCGCGAGGGCTTTGGCTGTGGCTGCTCGCGCTTCGGCCAGTTCCGCTTGCGCCTGGTCCAGGCGCACTTTTTTGTCGTACGAGGAGAAAACCAGCAAACCTAACAGGAGTGCGACAGTCAGGACAAAGGCGATGGTCCAGGTCTCTTTCGTCATAGGCGATCCGTCTCGGGAGAGTGTAAGGGCGTTGAAGCGGACCGCAACCTGGTTCGGTTGAGTCACCCTGGGCTGGCTGGCGGTGATGGGGCCGAGCGCGGGGGTCACCCGCCGCATGGGTATCACCGGCCAGCCAATTGCCCAGGGTACCTCCTGATTCGTTCCCCATCAGAGATCCCCCACCTCCCTTTTCCGTTTTCCTACCGAGGCGTCTCTAACAGTCGCTGACTCAACGAACGGGAGTTTTTATAGCGCCGGTAGCCGGGGTTGTCAGTCAGGCGCAACCCGCATTAACCTGTAAGGCTTCGCCTTACCAGCGGGATTAGCTCTGTGCTTGATGCGTCCAGGCGATGGCAAATCGCAGCAGGTCCGTCGGCTGCTCAAGCTTGAGTTTTTCCCGGATTCGGTGGCGGTACGTCTCAACGGTCTTGACGCCGATGTGGAGGTGGGTGGCTATTTGTCGGGTATTCAGCCCCCGGCCGGTGAGTTCAAAAACCTGTAACTCGCGGTCGGCCAGAGATTGGACGGGCTCCGGGGTCGTTGCGGAACCGGCGTCCGTTAAACGTCCAATAATTTGCGAGGCTATTTTCTCGCTCAGGAAAATCTGTCCCTCCAAAACCCGGCGGATCGCGCGCAAAATGCTGCGAGTGGCTTCCTGTTTGGTGATGTAGCCGCGAGCGCCGGCACGCAGCACGCGCTCGGCGTAAAGTGATTCATCATGCATGGAAACCACGAGCATTAATAGTCCGGGCCAGCGGGAGTGGATGTCCTTGATCAGTTCCACTCCATCGGAGTTTTTGAGGGTAATATCCACGATGACCAGGTCGGGCCGGTGGCTTTTGATTGTCTCAATGGCCTGGTGCCGGTCTTCGGCTTCGGCGCACACGACTAAGTCTGGCTCGCGATTGATGAGTTCCGCGAGGCGTTCGCGCACCAAGGGGTGGTCGTCCACCAGGAGGATGTGGATGCGTTTGCGGGACCTGGAGACGGACTGGAGGCGTCTGGCCATACCCGATCTTTTAATTAATGCGGACCGGCACGCAACAGGAAACTAATGTGCCTCCGTGCGCGCCCGGGCCGAAGGCAAACATTCCGCCAATGCTCCGCGCGCGGTAGGCCATGATGTGAAGGCCCATGCCCCGGCACTGCTTGAGTTGGGCCGGGTCAATGCCCTGGCCGTTATCCTCCACTTCAAGGGCGAGTTGGCTCGTCCGGGTCTCCAGGCGCAACGTGACGGACCCGGCGTGGCCATGCTGGAGCGCGTTATTGATCGCCTCCTGGGCGATCCGGTACAAGTGGGTGGCTATCGTCTTGGTATTGACCACCGCCCGCTCGCTCGCCTCAAAACGGCACTCGATACCAGAGCGTTCCCGGGTGGTTCGCGCCAATTCCTCGAGGGCTGAGGGCAAACCCTGGGCGTCGAGGCGAATCGGAAAAAGCCCCCGGGCAAGTTGGCGGGCTTCGGTGATGGCATGGTCAAGAAGATCGGCAATGCGTTTGGCCGTTCGGGCGTGGGGCAGCTTGCGCCCGGTCAGTTCTCGTTCGAGCGAATTGGCATCGAAAGCCAGACTGACCAACTGCTGGCACAATCCATCGTGGATCTCCTGGCCAATCCGGGCTTGCTCGCGGTCGCTGATCTCGAGAATTTGGCGTTCGAGCCGACGCTGATCGGTGACATTGATCGCCACACCTGTATAGCCACAGACACTGCCCCCGTCATCCCGCGTTGGAGAGTACCAGGTCTCGAGCGCCACAGGGCCCACTTCCATCGCGGCACTGAATTCCTCACCTGCCAGGGCTCTTCGCATGTGGTCCGGAATCTCCCCGGCCTGCCCGAAGGCCTCCACCACGCTTTGACCCAGGTGCGCTCCCGGTTCGAGCCCCAGGGAGTTTAGCGCGCGTCCATCTTCGAAGGTGATGATGCCTTTGCGGTCCACCGCGAAGATAATCATGGGCACACCGGCAATGATCGTACGCAGGCGCGCCAGAGCCTCGCTTAATTGGGCCGAGGTTGCCTTGTGTTTATCGGTCTCGGCTTGGAGTTGAGTGGTGCGCGCTGTGACGAGGCTCAGCAGATTCCGGTTCAACCGGGTGATCTCCGCTGTGAGCCAGCCGGCGGTGCAGAATAACAGAAAGCGCGTCGAGGCATTCCACGCAGTGACGCCAAGGCTGATCGGACTGTTTTCCACCGCCGCCTGTTCGTGCGCCGCCATAATCCCGGCGGACAACGCCGAGACGAGCACCGCGGCCCGTGTTCCAGCACCCCAACCCACGAAAGCGACCCCCAGCAGGTAAAAGATCGTGAAGCTCATTTCCTCCGGCGTGCCGAAGTCCAGCATGCCGAGAGCGATTTCATAAACCACCGCGAGGGCAATCAGCGGACCAGGTGACCAACTCCTGAGCGTGCGATCTACCGACGAAATCAGACCTTTCATTTCGCCGTAACCTAGCAACAAGCTTGACAGAAGTTAAAGCTGATTCCCGGTGCGCGCTGCCAGCGGGCGGTTGTCACGCGGTTGGCTAAGGGTTAAGCTTCCCTGGTGATTGCGTTGCTTGATTACGGGTCGGGGAACTTGCGGAGCGTCCACAAGGCGTTGGTCAAAGTGGGTGCGGAAGTCAGAATCGTGACGCGCCCCGCAGACTTGGCCAACGCGGACGCCGCGGTGCTGCCTGGAGTCGGAGCCTTCGACGATTGCCTGCAGGCCCTGCAAAAGCAGGAACTGCTCGAGGCGACGCGTCAGTTCATTCGGTCGGGCAAGCCGTTTCTCGGCATCTGCGTCGGATACCAGGCCCTGTTCGAACGAAGCGCGGAGTTTAACAGCCGCATGGCCGGGTTGGGCGTGTTTACCGGCACGGTCGTGCGTTTTTCGGAAAACAGCGGACTCAAGGTTCCCCAAATCGGATGGAATCAGTTGGAAGAGGTGCGCCGTGAATGTCCTCTTTTCCGCGGGGTTCCGGAGGGCAGCTATGTCTATTTCGTCCATAGTTTCTTCCCCAAACCGGACGACGCCTCGATAGTCGCGACGCGGACGACGTATGGGGAGACCTTTGCCTCGTCCATTTGGCGAGAAAACGTTTACGCGACGCAATTTCACCCCGAAAAAAGTCAACTCGTCGGGCTTCGGCTGCTCAGCAACTTCGTCGAGCTCGCCCGGTAGATCGCTCCGACTGGACCGCCGGTTGCGCACGACGGCAACGCCTGACTTGACTGTGGCATAAACGTGGTATGTTCCTGTGTTCGGTTGGTGAACCCAATGCTTCAACAGGGCATCACGGTATTACAGTACAACAGTACAACAATTAAATCGGAAATAATATGGCATACGAATTACCACCACTCCCTTATCCAAAAGACGCGCTCGAGCCCCACATCGACGCACAAACAATGGAGATTCACCACGATAAACATCATGGCGCTTACGTGACGAACCTCAATAAGGCGATCGCGGGCAAGCCGGACCTGGAAAAGAAATCAATCGAGGAGCTGATTGGCAATTTGGACGCTGTCCCGGCGGACGTGCGCGGGGTGGTGCGCAACAACGGCGGGGGACATGCCAACCATTCGATGTTCTGGAAGATCCTCGGGCCCAAATCCGGCGGCGCGCCTTCCGGCAGGCTGGCCGACGACCTCAAGGCAACCTTTGGCAGTTTCGAAGCCTTCAAGGAAAAGTTTGAAGCCGTAGGCGTGGGCCGTTTCGGAAGCGGCTGGGCCTGGCTGGTTTTGAACCACGGAAAACTGGAGATCGTTTCAACCGCGAACCAGGACAGCCCGATCATGGGCAAAGCCGTTAGCGGCGCCGAGGGCGTGCCGGTGCTTGGCTGCGATGTGTGGGAGCACGCCTATTACCTCAAGTACCAAAATCGGCGAGCTGAGTATCTGAAAGCGTTTTGGAATGTGTTGAATTGGCAAGAGGCGGCTAAGCACTACGAAGCGGCAAAAAAGTAAAACCAGGCGCTTAAATCAAACGGCACGCGGTTAACCGACCGCGTGCCTTTTGTTCTCGAGAAGCGAAATGCTGGGAGACTGCTCCGGCCCGCGGCTCAGTTTTTGGCCAGCGCCTTCGTTACCGCCTGCTCCAGGGCTTCGCCCCGCAGATCGCGGCCAATGATCTTTCCCTCGGAGTTCAGTAGAAAAGTTGCCGGGATGCTCTGGATACCGTATTTCTGGGCCAGTTTATTCCCCCAACCTTTACCGTCGAAGAACTGCGGCCAGGTCATTTGCTTTTCTTTGGTGAAATTCCTCAGCCTTTGTTCGTCCTGGTCCAGGCTCACGCCGATGATCTCGAAGCCCTTGTCGTGGTTTTTTTCATAGGTCTTAACCACGTTGGGCAGCTCACCAACACAGGGCCCGCACCAGGTGGCCCAGAAGTCTATCAGGACCACTTTTCCTTTGTAATTGCCAACAGAGAGCGACTTGCCGGCCAGATCCTTTTCATCGAAATCGGGGAATGTTGCGCCTTCCACCAGGGAGCGCTGAATCTTTTTACCCGGTTCCTGCTGTTTGATGTTAGCGACGATGGCGTCCGTGCTCTTCCCGGGCTTGGTATCCGGGTAATCCCGTTTGAGCTGCTCAAGCAGTTCAAGTCCTTTGTCAGTGTTATCCAGGATTTGGAGGTATAACATGGCTTTCATCAGGACGATTTGAGCGGCGTCGTCGGTCTTCTCGTCTTTGTGTTTTGCGATGAGCGCATCAAATGCCTTGAGCTCGGGGGCCAGCTCCGCCTGGGTTTTCTTCCCTTCGCGTAGCTTGTCCTGAACTTTTGTGACGAGCGCCTTGAGATCGGAGGCAGCGGTACTGGCATCTTGACCCACCGCCGGCCAAAGACAGCAGAGGAGGGAGGTGAGCGCCAGGGTCGCGATTAAACGATTTTTCATAAAATGAGCCAGGGTCGGGACTTGAGGTGCGCTTGATTATTGAAGCTCACCCTCGTCCGGTGAATGTCACAAGTCAATCAGGTTTTCTGAGCCGCCTTGGCCCAGGCATCTCGCAGCGTGATCGTCCGGTTAAACACCAGTTTGCCGGGCTGGCTCTCCTTGTCCAGAGTGAAGTAGGCCAGGCGTTCGAATTGGTACCGTACTTCGGGGCGGGCCGCGCCCAGGCTGGGCTCGCATTTGGCCGTCACCACCTCCAATGAATGGGGGTTCAAGTGTGCCTTGAAGTCTCCGGCCGCGTCGGGTTCAGCCACCGTGAACAACCGCTCATAAAGGCGCACCTCCGCCTCCACGCCCCGGGCCGCGCTCACCCAGTGGATGGTGCCCTTCACCTTGCGTCCCGCCGTCAGTCCTCCGGTCTTGCTGTCCAAATCCGCGGTGCAGCGCAGCTCGACACCCTGGCCCTGCGCATCCTTCACGACTTCATCGCACTTGATAATGTAAGCGTACTTGAGCCGCACTTCCCCGCCCGGCCGCAGGCGGAAATACTTGGGCGGCGGCACTTCCATAAAATCATCGCGTTCAATGAGCAATTCACGGCTGAAGGGCACCTTGCGCGTGCCCGCGCTCGGATCCTCTGGATTGTTGACCGCCTCCAGTTCCTCGACCTGCGTTTCTGGAAAATTTGTGATCACAATTTTGAGCGGGCGTAAAACCGCGAGCCGGCGAACGGCGCGCCGATTGAGGTCTTCACGGATGGCAAATTCGAGCACGGCCACATCCGTCAGGGCGTTGTATTTAGTGATGCCGATATGGTAGGCAAACTCGCGCAACGCCTGCGGCGTGACTCCCCGCCGTCGCAGCCCACTAATGGTCGGCATCCGCGGGTCGTCCCAACCGGAAACCAGACCCTCATTGACCAACTGCATGAGCTTGCGCTTGCTCATAACCGTGTAGCCGAGGCTCAGCCGGGCAAATTCGTATTGGTGGGGCAGGGGACGTGGCAAGCCCAGTTGTTCCAGGATCCAATCATATAAGGGGCGGTGGACCTCAAATTCAAGCGTACAAATCGAGTGGGTGATGCCCTCGATGTAATCGCTCAGGCAATGCGCGAAGTCGTACATCGGATAGATGCACCATCGGGCGCCGGTGTGATGATGCTCGGCATGACGGATGCGGTAGAGTACCGGATCGCGCATCCAGATGTTCGGCGCGGCCATGTCGATTTTCGCGCGAAGCGTCCGCGTGCCATCGGGGAACTCCCCGGCCTTCATTCGGGTAAACCAATCCAGGTTTTCGTCGACCGAACGATTTCGGAACGGGCTGTCCTTCCCCGGACGATCGGGAGACCCGCGGTAGTGGTCGGTATCTTCAGGCGAAAGATCGTCGATGTAGGCGGCGCCCTTGGCGATTAGTTGGCGCGCATAGCTGTACAATTGGTCGAAGTAGTCAGAGGCGTAAAACGGTTCCAGCGGACCAGACCCGGAGGCGGCGGCTGGAGGCTGAGTGTGATCCGCGGTCGCAATGGCTGTCAGAATAAAGTCCGCCTGGCCACTTACGACCTGCTGAGTGGGGGTTTGGCCACGGGTCTTGAGCCCGAGTCGATCGTCCGCCCACCCCTGGATCAACCAGCGGACGTCTTCGATGATCGAGTCCACATACTCAACCTCCTCTTTGGTCGGGTTGGTATCATCCATCCGCAGGTTGCAGATGCCTCCGAACTCCCGCGCAATGCCGAAGTTCAAACAAATCGACTTCGCGTGGCCGATGTGGAGGTAACCATTGGGCTCGGGCGGAAACCGGGTGTGGATCTGCGGATATTTTCCCTCGCGGAGGTGATTTGCTACGATGTCGCGAATGAAATCCGAGAGGACTGGAGCGCCGGCTGGCGCAGGGGTTTGTGGGGGTTGATTCGCCATATAAAAGAGCGGGGAGAACGAACGCGCGTCAGGCCCGACGCTACCTGGGTTTGAGTTGAGGAAAAAGGATCACGTCACGGATGCTTTCCTGTCCGAGAAGCATCATGCAGAGGCGGTCGATGCCGAGACCCATGCCCCCGGCCGGAGGCATCCCGTGCTCCAGTGCCACGAGGAAGTCTTCATCCAATTTTTGTTTCTCGCCGCCGGCCTGATGCGCGAGGCGTTCACGTTGCTCGATGGGATCGTTCTGTTCAGTATAAGCAGGCGCGATCTCCTGGCCGTTAATGCAACATTCAAAGACTTCCACCGTCTCAGGATCGTCGGCCGAGAGCTTGGCCAGCGGGATGAGCTGCTTTGGGGCGTGGGTGACAAAAGTAGGATTGATGAGGGTTGGTTCGATAAGTTTCTCAAACACGGCCTGGGTCACTTCAAAGTCTTCGTATTCTTTCGCGATCTCCGCCCCTAAGCTGACGGCACGCTCGCGCCGAGCCTGCGGAGTGAGGTCGAACCAATCGGCGCCCGCGCGCTCGCGTACCAGGTCCTTGTACTTGATCCGCCGCCATGGGGGAGTCAGATCAATCGTCCTGGTAACCTGGCCGGTGGGATCCTTGTGCTCAATCACCAGCGTGCCCAGAACCGTTTGGGCGACGTGGCCGATCATGGATTGGATCAGTTCCATCATGGTTTCGTAATCCCCGTACGCCTGGTAGGCCTCCAGCATGGTGAACTCGGGGTTGTGTTTCCGCGACAAGCCCTCGTTGCGAAAGTTTCGGCCCATTTCGAATACCTTGTCCAAGCCGCCGACGAGCAACCGTTTCAGATAGAGCTCCAGCGCGATGCGCAGGTAAAAGTTGCAGCCGAGCGCATTATGATGGGTTACGAAGGGCGCGGCCGCGGCCCCGCCGGGAATGGCCTGCATCATCGGCGTCTCGACTTCGACAAAGCCGCGGTCGTGCAGGAAGTTGCGAATCTCCCAGACAATCTGGCTTCGTTTCAGGAAAATCTCTTTAACTTCGGGATTGGCGATGAGATCCAGGTACCGCTGCCGGTAGCGAATCTCCGTGTCCGCGAGCCCATGCCATTTTTCCGGAGGCGGGCGGAGGGCTTTCGCCAGTATTACAAACGAAGTGAGCCGGACCGAAATCTCTCCAGTCTTGGTCGTGAACAAGGAGCCGGTAGCTCCAATAAAATCGCCAAGATCGAGGTGCCGAAAAATTTCAAATTTTTCCTCGCCGAGGACGTTTTTTTGCGCGTAAACCTGCAGACGACCCGTTTGGTCCCGCACATCGATGAACATGCTCTTGCCCATGTCCCGATGGGCGGTCACCCGGCCCGCTACCCAGACTTCCCGGCCCTCGACATAGTTCGCTCGGGCTCCCGCGCAGGCATCTTTCGGAGAAAATTTGCTCCGGAACGGGTCCAGGCCCTTGGCGCGCAAAGCCGTCAGCTTCGCCCGCCGTTGTTCGATCAATGTGTTGGTTTCGTCCATAGCAAACGCGGACTAAATGAAACACGGAAATCCGCGCATTGTCCAAGGCGAAAACGAACCGTGTCCTGTCTGCCGCAGCGCGCTACGTTTAGTGCATTCCCATCAGGATTTAAAATCTGTCCTTTGAGATCAAAGGAAGCCTGGCCGCCGCCATCCTTGATAAACGCCACCTCATTCCTGACGAGCGTAACGTGTCCCCAGTGGGAGGAACCGAGCTTGGCCGGGATTCGCAAAAGATCCG
>JANXQE010000226.1 GCA_025356925.1 Limisphaerales bacterium
CCAGCACCCTCAGCCTTCCAGTGTTTCATTTTCAAGTCCTCGAAATGACCCGTGCGCCAACCGCGAGCGATCGCGCGAATCTCGTCCACAGTGTCCCAACCTCGCTCAGCAATGAAGCCACCAATGTCTTCCCAGCACTTCCGCCGCAGGACTTTGCAAGCCCCCGCAGCATGGTAACTTGGCATTGCAATCTCCCTCCAAGAGCCGCCGCACATTAACTCCATGTAAACGCCTGACGCGATGCCGAGTTTTGGCTCCGCTAACAGCCGGCCTAAGATGCTTTCGAAGTATCGGGAGCCGAAGCTAAGATCACAATCAAGCTTTACTAAGAAGTCCCAATCGTCCCCGGCGACCAGCTTTAGCCCTTCATTAAACGCCTCTATGACACCTCCGCCGGGCTTCCGGAAGCCTCGGTCAGGTCGTTGAACGGTTCTAATCCAGGGATGCGCCCTCGCGGCACTGTTGATGATTTCACTGGTTCCATCTGTCGAACCATCGTTAACAATTACCCAAACCGACGGCCGCCAGGACTGAGAAACTACGGAGTCAATGGTGTTAGGAAGATTTCCACCTTCGTTCCGAGTCGGGCTCACAACCACATAGGTTGCACACGCCTGAGAAAGCTTCGGGAAATGGGGGGTGACGCCCTGTTTTCCCATGGGGCTAGAGCTTTGCGGAGTTCGGGGTGGTCCCGGACTGAATGGCCAGAGCATCCTTGCTGCGAACCAAAGCCCTTATGATTTTGTTGAGCTTTTGGGGGTGTGAAACCCAATCATAACTTCCGCGAAGCTTTGCCGAGAGTAATGCAAGGTCGTCGAGGGAATTCACCGGAAGTCGCCTGAGCGCGAAAACATCGTCGCCGGAAGTGGCACACCCAACCCGGGTAGTGGTGCAGCAACGGTAGCCCGTGTTGCGCAGCACCTCGGTGAGCCTCCCGACAAACTGACGCCTGTTCTGTGGAAAGCCGTAAGGATAACAAAAATGTGCCACGGCCGTCTGTAGGCGGTTCTCCAATTCATCCTTCGAATCCCGCAGTTCACGCTGGATTTCTGGCCAGGAGAGTTCCACAAGCCTTGGATGGGTAGCAGTATGCGAGCCAAAGTCGATGCCGGCCATCCGCAACTCGCGCACTTCGGCCCAGGTCAGGCATTCCAGAGGCGTGGAATGTCGATGCGGCGGCGACGAAGGGGAACCCGGTGGGGGGGAGAACATCCGCCGGTTACACCCGATAAATGCCGTCGGCAAGAAGACCGTCGCAGTAAACCCGTGTTCGCGCAAAATTGGAAAGGCCTGCGTGTAGAAGTCCGCAAAACCGTCGTCGAAGGTGATAGCGACGAGGCGTTGAGGGTCTAACGTCAATGGTTGGGAGGCGGAAAGCAGGGCGACAACGTAGTCAATACTGATCGCTCGGTAGCCGGCCTCAGCAAGAGACCGCATCTGCTCCCGAAAATCCGTTGGGCTGGTGTTTGTCTTGTAATACGGTGAAACCCCAGCCTCCGGATCTTCAGAAATGCTGTGGTACATCAGGATGGGAATCGCTCCCTTCCGCGAATTGCGATCTCGGATCCCGAGACGCGAGGCTGCTCGACGGAAGCGTTCGACTACGTTTAGAGTAATGAAACGATCCAGACGCATGTTCCTACTTCACCGACAGTCGTTCCTTGGCCTCCGCAGGAGGCTCGGGCACAACCCGCACTAGTTCCTCCTGCGGGAGAGAGGGAGTGCGTACCCGGCTTTGCTCGCCGTCGCTCAGAACGTCAACGAGGTCTAGGTACTCAGCCTTGCGGGTCGCCCAGCTATTGAGGGCGGCATACTCCAACGCGCGTGCCACCATGCGACGGCTCAGGTCGGGGTCCCGGAGCACCTCGACCATGGCTTGAGCCAGAGCGTTGGAGTTGCCGGATTCAAAGAACCGCACCACGGCATCGTTGAAGTAATAGCGGTCGATCTTCGTGCTCGACGCAACCACCGGAATTCCCATCGACATAAACTCCATGATCTTAGTGCTATACGCCTCGTTGCCGAAGGAGTCGGCCCGCTTCGGAACCACTCCCAAATCGGCATTGGCCATGACTTCGACAATCTCGCGAGTGGGGAGCGCGTCGAAAAAGCGCACCTTTCTGTCGAGGCCAAGCTCGTGAGCCAAGCCAACGAGGTCGGCTTTGACGCTTCCCTCGCCGTAAATATGGAACTCGGCCTCGGGAACTTCTGTGCTGACGTTCTGAAACGCCCGAATAGCAATGTCCAGGCCCTGGTGCCACTGGAGGCCGCCGGGATAGAGGACGATCAGTTTTCCATCGTTCCGAGTGCGCGGGCGGGGTCGGAAAACGTCCGTGTCCACGTTGTTAATAAAGCACGAGCACCGGTCGCGTTGTCCAGTTCGCGCTGTATAGGTGTCACGCCAGAGATGGTTCGACAGAATTACATGATGCGCAAATCTGGCGGAGGACCTTTCCATTGCTTTCAAGAGCCTTACGCCAAAAGTATTCGGACCCAGACTGAATTTGCTGGCATAAAACTCTGGCAGAATATCATGAATATCGAGAATCACTTTCGCCCCACTCAGTCGCGGGAAGAGAGCTGAAAAGACCAGGAAGTCTGGAACGTTATGGATATGGAAGAGGTCGTACGGGTCTCGAAGGTGACGCCAGGAGACCCGGGCAGAAACCTCAAAAAAGAATCTCACGATCGGCAGCAGGAAGTCGGCCCTGCTTTTCTGCTGCGCTCTCGATCGGTGCAGAAGCCGATGAACCCTGACCCCGTTAAAGAACTCGAGAGCATTTTGCTCCGGAGTCGCTTTCAAGGAAAAAACGTCCACCTCATCTCCGCGCCGCGCCAGCTCGTAGGCATACCGGCGCACGCGATTATCGCTTTCGAAATTGGAATAGGCCACCACGCAAATGCGCCGCTTCGGATTACGCACCGGGGCGGTCGTACTGGTAATCGATACGCGCGAGGCTTCGCCCGCGGGCGGTGCGTTCTTGACTTGAGTTCCTTTGTACCAGCTCGCCAGATCGCGAGCCGTCACCTGCCAGCATCTGTTCCCGTACCGAGAACGGATGTACTCGAGCAGTGTCTCATACAAACCCACGGGAAACCGCCATGGTTCGGCACCACCACTCTCCCCCATGCTCATGTAATCCGGATGGCTATTCACCAAAACCATGCCCCCGTGTTTGGCAATCCAGTCGAGTTTCCGGCACCAGATTCCCGGGTCGGGCTCGCCCAACAATAAAAACAAGGTCGAGTCCTGGCAGAGAGTGTACGGCAGCTCGACGTAACCAGGCCGGTTCGTCGCCTGCTCATCCCTAAATTCCGTACTCCGCACCTTGCCTTCCGCACTCGACCGCTCCGCACTTGGACGCGGGACCCAGAACGGAAAGATAGTCCCGGCGCCGTCTGGCTGCGGCTCGAACGGGTCTGTGTCAAAAGTCGACGCATCGTAAAGGATGTTCAGGTCGTGAATCCACTCCAGGTTGTGCAACATGAAACCCGCACGGAAACCATCGGCTCCCCACTCCTTCAAGTAATGATTGATGCGCTGGGCCCTTTTCGAAAAACCTCGTCGGCTTCCGTAGAGCTTTCCATCATGGTGCAGATCGTGAATGCCCACCTCAAAACCGTTGCCCGACAACTCTTGCCGCAGTTCATCGGTCACTGCGTAGGAGCCTTCGGGAATGAAATTGAACGACGACCGGAAACCGAGGTGCATCTCGCGTTTCATCAGCTCGCGGCACTTGCTCAGACCAGCGGTACCCTCGACGTCATGGGTGAGAACCACGGCGAACTCCTTGCCCTCCGGCCAGCCGGGCCAGCCCTGAGGCGGCTTTTCGCTCCCGGGCAAAATGGGCCAGACATGGCCCATTTGCGCGCGCTTCCTGCGGGTAAAGGATTTGCGCAAAGCCAGTCGAATCGAGGAGGAAAGCAGCGGCTTGACACCATAATAAAAGCGGTTACGCAGCATGTTCAAATTGAAAACGACAGTTGGATGGCCACTAAAAACCGCAAACAACTCAAGGTTCTTGGCATTGACCAGCGTTGGCGAGGTTTCTCGAACTCACCCAAAAGGTGATTGCCGCACCCTTTTCCAGTAGTGAGGGAGCCATTTGGTTTTGCGCCTCTTGTGCGTTTTCGCGGCGGAATTTAGGTTCAAACAGGACTGCGTTCCCTGGCCGTCTCAGGATTCTTCTTGCAGCCAGCGGGGAAGGTAGGTTTTGGATTTATTTAGCACGGCACCGACATTCGTCTTGGTTCCAACGAGCAAAGCACTAGCACGCTTGGCCACCTCACGATTGGTCTTTTCCGATTCGACGACCATCAAAACCATGTCCATGAATCGGGCCAGCCGCTGCGTAGGACTGGTCTGGCTGATGGCAGGCATGTCGAAGATAATGTAATCGTAGTCACTGGCCCGCAGCCGGGGTACTAGCTCCTTGAACCGGTTGGGAAGTATCACCGGCAACTGATCCCCGCCACGCGACTCTTTGGCGACGTAAAGGTTGCGCTGAACCAGGGCAAGGTCTCGCTTTTCAATCTGCAGGACATCGTCCAGGCAAACCGCCAGTTCCCCTTTGTAAAACTCGTGCACAGCTCCGCTTTTCTGGTTCATGTCCACCAGCAACACGTTGCCTTCACCCGTTTCGGAAAGGGACGCAGCCAGGCCGGCCGCGATGGTTGAGACACCGGCCCCCTTCGAGCAGCTCGTCACCGCCACAAGCTTGGGCTTGTGCGTCAGGTTGTTTACTTCGAAGAAAGTG
>JANXQE010000810.1 GCA_025356925.1 Limisphaerales bacterium
TGGTTTCCGCGCAGGTCCGGCAGTTCGCAAGCAACGGCAAAGCTTGACAAAATCCTTCAAAATTGACATGGTCGTACACACTAGCCTTTGGCCTATGAAAAGAACCTCTTGGAAATTGGTCTGTATACCCGCCCATCGAAACCCTGGCAAACCCGCGACCGCCGACAAATGTGGCCCCCGCCGTAACGGTTTCACCCTGATCGAACTCTTGGTCGTCATCGCGATCATTGCGATTCTCGCCGCCATGATTTTGCCCGCCTTGGGCAAGGCGAAAGCCAAGGCGCAGGGCATACAGTGCCTCAGCAATAACAAGCAGTTAATCACCGCTTGGCACATGTATTCGCTCGATTACCGAGACCACGTCGCCAACAACTTTACCATTCCCGGCACCCAAGCCACGATTGCTGACGGAACTTACGCAAACTGGGTGAATAATGTCATAGACTGGAATACGACCATCGACAACACAAACGTGGATTACGTGAAGAAGGGCGTCCTGTCACCTTACAGCGCGGGAGCGATCGGCATTTATGAATGCCCGGCCGATCTTTATTTAAGCCCACCGCAAAAGCGGCTTGGTTGGGCTCGGAGAGTTCGAAGTAACTCGATGAACGCTTTTTTTGGACTTTCCAGCGATAAAAATGACGGCGGACAGGATGGAAACTCGTATGCGGGCAAATCATGGGCGGAAAATGGCACTTATCGCCAGTTCCTAAAACAGACCGACGTACCCAATCCTGGAAATACTTGGGTAACCGTGGACGAACAGGCCGATTCGATTAACGATGCTTTCTTTGTCGTCGGCCTTAATCCGTCCAGTTGGGGGGATATCCCGGCTTCGTATCACAATGGAGCCTGTGGGTTCTCTTTTGCCGACGGACACGCGGAAGTCCATAAGTGGAGAAGTTCGACTTCGCTCTACCCTGTTAAATTCACCTTTTACCAGGTGCCTTTCGATGCGGTCGGCAAAAACACCGATTATCAGTGGTACAAGGATCGCGTCGGCTACGTTCTGTTCCGTTGAGTTTGCCGCTCATTCGCTTTGTCGGCTCGGTATTGCGCGACGGCTATTGGTTGTTCGATTTAGCACCGGTGGTGAGACGAACCATGCAGGGTCGGTGCGCGGGATAAAACTCACACGCTGCTCATCTTGACGATTCACTCTGGCTGTGTCTTGGGCGCGCGCACCTCGTGATATTGATCGATGGCGGGCTGATGCAAGATGATTGATTTCCCGTTGATCCAACGAATTTCAACACTGTCCAGCGATTTGGCCGCGCCCAAACCGAAGTGAACCGTGGTCGCGTGTTGCGACCGGTGCGAGTCTCCGGTCAGGATCTGCCGCGTCGCTCTAGTTCCGCCGTTGTTGATGGTGACGCGCACGCCGACGGGTGAGGGGGCTCCGCCTTCCTCATGGAACCGAAACCCGATCCAATGTCCGGCCTCGCGTAAGTAGTTTTTATAGACACACAGGGTTTGTTTCGCCTCGGGCCAAATTTCGAGCGTGGTGAAGAGCAGGTCCACTCGGCCATCCCCGTCGAGGTCGTCGGCAACCACACTGCGGCAATCCTGCTCGATTGAGACCCCCGCGAGGTGCCCGACATCAACGAATGATTTGCCACGCTGGTTCAAGAAGAGCCTGTTTTTTTCATGACCGCCGTATGACCAACCGCCGCCCAAAGTTTGTCTGTATCTTTCCATGAAATAACCGCTCGCAGTCGCGTCATCCACGTCGTCCATAAAGATGCTGTGGAGCCAGAACTCGCCCTCGTATTCGCGAACCGACCGGTTGCTCTGGAGGCCATTGGCGATGTAGACATCGGGGAATCCGTCATTATCAAAGTCAGAGGCGCTGCACCCCCAGGACCAGCCCGAGCGGGCAATCGAATCGCTCAAGGCAGTTTGTTCGAAGCCGCCATTGGTCCGCGCTAGATATAGCCGGTTCCCAAATGTCATTTCGGGTCGTCTCGAACGATCCTCCGCTGAGTAAGGCCGCCACAAATCCAGATGTTGCAGCCGGTCCACGGTGGGAGAAGGCATGCCGATCATCAGGAGGTCCAGCCGTCCATCGGCGTTAAAATCGGCCAGGGCGTGAGCCATGCCGAAGGCGTGTGGCTCGGCTACCCATTCCCGGGTTACCTCCGTAAAGTGCCCATGGCCATCGTTCCGGTAAAGATCCAGGCCGGCAAAATCGCTCACCACCATCAGGTCCAGATGGCCGTCGCCGTCGAGATCAACGAACGAGCTCGTATAGGTGCGACGCCAGCGTTTAGTGCCCAATCCGGCCGCTTCAGTCGCATCCGTGAAGTTCCCATGGCCATCGTTTAATAGCAGGTACGAGGGCCAACCATCATTCGCGTCATAGTAGTGCGGCCGGAGGATTTGTCCGAGCGTGGGAACCTTGTATTGTCCGACAAACACGTCCAGGTCGCCGTCCTCGTCGATGTCGCCACAAGTCAGCGCCATCGCATTTTTGAGGGTTGGGCTAGCCGTCCATACCGAGCGAGGCGGTTGGTCGAACGTGCCCTGCGGGCTGCCGGAAAATAAAAACAACCCCCGGGAAGTGACGCAGAGCAGATCGGCATGGCCATCCCCGTCAAAATCTGCCACCAGCGCGGTCATGATAAAGTCCAGCGGGTAGCGGCACAACGGTTCGGCCACGTAACGATCCTCGCCGTGTCGGCGATAAAGCAGGTTCTTGGCGGGCAAAAGGATTTCGGAAAAACCATCGCCATCGAGATCGTAGACGATGAGCGGATCAATGAAGGGTGATCGTTCGGAGGGTTTAAACGTTTCCTGGAAGATTGTCTGAAAGAAAGGCTCACCCCCGCGGCTCTTAAGTTTGAGGTGACTGGCATCCACCCGCGTTACAGGCTGTAACTGATCGCCCG
>JANXQE010000023.1 GCA_025356925.1 Limisphaerales bacterium
GCCATGTTCTCGGCTTCCGTTTCAGTTACGCCGCCAGCTCTCCGCACGTAGGCGCGGTCCGTTTGGGAAAGGCTCGTTAACGGCAGAGTTCGGTAAGTGGCATCCGGCGCGAAGAGGACAGCGTTTGTGCCATCCAAGCGGACAAAAGCAGCGTCGATTCGGCCGTTCATTTTGAACGACCATGTACCGCCCGATTGGTTCACCATTTTGCCATCCTGGATGAAAGTCCAGGTGCGTGTTTGCGACCAACCAGGGAGCGACAACAAACATGTAGCTAATAGAAGAATTAATAACATCATTGGTTGTCTTATACTCCTCCAGGCCCAAGTTGCAAACGAAAAAATAGCAAAGCGGCTCAGCGGCCTTGGGGCTTGTGCCCCTGAAATCCGATGGCCGAAAACCGAAGGCCGAACGGAACCCGAGCAGACAATTGGTTGGCCCTCTGGACTTGGAAGGCCGGCGCAAGTCACCGGGTTACCGTTTCGTTGCTGGTTTGGGGCTGGTCGAGGAAAATGAGTTGCTGGTGGCCAGGTTTGCCGACTAGCGCCAGCGGGCGGTTCGGGAAAAGAGAGAACAGTTCTTCATCCGTGATGATTTCCAGATCGTAACCTCTGGGCTTGTCGGCCATTGTCTCGGTCGCGGGTGCGAGGGTAGTTGGCTCGGCGGCCCGAGCCTCAGGCAGCGACGCCAAGGCCACGACCAGGGTTAGGCACGAAATCGGCCGGCAAAGTGAGTTAGATGTTTTCCTGACGGGATGTTTTTGGCTTCAGGTAGACCGCTCACCTTCAACACGTCCGCCGATTCACCAATCACGCAAACAAAATGAGGTTAGTTAACCAGGCCGACAGTTTTAGGGCCATTAGGTGACAGGGGCTGCCGGTTGAAAAGAGAACTCCACGCGTACCAGAATCCTGGACCGGCATCATACCCAAACTATGAGTTGGAACCCGTCCAACATCGGAAATCGCGCCCCGTTGGGCCGCAACAATGCTTCCGGGACGCAGACCCGGCCCGGTGGGCCGGGCTGAGGAATGGCGCGCCTTTGGCGCTGAGGTTTCGGGTCCGAAGAACCTCTGGCGCAAAACAGGAGGCCCAAAGGGCCGTCATTCCTAAGCCCAGCCCGCAGGGCTGGGTGACCATCACCAAAACGATTTGGCGGCCTAAAGCGCCGCGATTCCGAAGATTCAGGAACAAGACGAGGCTCCGCGCATCTTAAGATCGTTAGGTTTGAGGTTTGTTAGCGCACCCGCTGTTCGGGTGCGCTTTTTTGTGGCCGCGCGAGCTGTTTTCGCAGCGTGTTCAGGTCGGTGGTGGGCAGTTGACAGGCGTAATTCTCGCAGACAAAGGCCGTGGCCTTGCCATCGAAGGGTTGCAGATCCCGAAGGAACTCCAAAGTTGTTCCGAGGAAGCGCTGCCCTTCCGCCCCATCTGCCAATAGCAGGATCTTATTCGGAAGGTAGGTTTCACGGACGGTTCGCAGCATTGCCCTCGTAGGGTCAGAATCCGGCTTGCCGGCGATCACTATTTGCCTGGGCTTGGCAAGGCTGAAGTCCAGTGCAACCAACATTTGCGGCATGGACCCCGGTTCCTGGCGCAGACGATCCGCAAAGGCACCCAGCGCGGCCTCGGCGCTGCGCCGCCATGCTGGGTTGTCCGTCATCTGGGCCAATCGGAGCAGGTTCAGCACGGTGACCGAATTGGCGGTGGGTTCGGCCCCGTCGTAATCCTCCTTCATTCGCAAGAGGAGATTCGTATCTCCTCCTGCAGTGGTGAAAAATCCGCCGCGGGTTTTGTCCTCAAACAACTGGTTTTGGGTGGTCTGAAGCGCCATTGCCCATTGCAAGTCATCGATCTCAAACGACGTCTCGTAGAGGTCCAGCAAACCCTGGATGAGGAAGGCATAGTCGTCGGCGTACCCTTCGATCGCGGCATCCCCCGCCCGAAAGCGGCGCAGGACCTTGCCTGTTCCGGGGTTGTAGCATTTTTCCCTGAGGAAAGAGCGAGCTCGCTGCGCTGAAATGAGAAACGAGGGATTGCTCAGAACCTGTGCGGCTCGCGCAAAGCCGGAGATCATCAGACCGTTCCAGGCGGTAATGGTTTTATCATCCAGGCGCGGTCGCGGCCGTTGCGCGCGCTCCTGAAAAAGCCGCTTTCGCGAGCCATCGAGGAAGCGGCCGATTTCCTCCGGGCTGGTTTTGAATTTTGCCGCGGTCTCCGCGAGACTATGGCTGACGACCAGGACGTTCTTGCCGGAGAGCTCACCGCGCGGGTCGGACTGGACGTTCCCTTTGGCTTCAACTCCATAGTAGTAATTGAAAATCTTCACCTCCTCCTTGCCGAGCGCATTCTCAATCTCTTGCTTATCCCACACGTAAAATGCGCCCTCCGCGGATGTCATTGGTTTTCCGGGGATCGGGCTATCGGCATCTTCAGCGGAGTAGAATTGGCCCTGGGGGCCGGTCATGTCTCGTTGGACATACAGGAGAACGTCGCGCGCGGTCTCGGCAATGAATGTGTCGTGAGTGATTTGAAAGGCATCAAGATACGAGCAAACCAGTTGAGCCTGATCGTAGAGCAGCTTCTCGAAATGCGGCACATGCCATTGCATATCGGTCGAGTACCGGTGAAATCCGCCGCCCAGGTGGTCGTGGATGCCGCCGTCGGCCATTTTCCGCAACGTATGCAAGCTCATCTCCAGGGCATCCGGCTTGGCGGTCCGCGCATAATAATGCAGCAGGAAGTTCAGACTGACGGGTCGTGGAAATTTTGGCGCGTCCCCAAACCCGCCGAAACGAGACTCATAGCTCGATTTCAGTTGGGCATAGCAATCGTCGAGCAACGAGGCGTTTAGACGAGCGTTCACTGCCTGGTCACCTTGGGCGTACTTCTGCAGCTTTTGAGTGATCGAATCGCTCGAAGCCAGGAGTTTGGTTCGTTCGTTCCGCCAGGCCTCGCTCACTCGGCTAAGCAATTGCTGCAGCTTTCCGGGCGGGAAATAGGTTCCGCCCAGAAAGGGTTTCAAATCGGGGGTCAACCAAACGCTCATCGGCCAGCCGCCACTGCCGGTGGTCGCCTGGACGAACGTCATATAAACGTGATCCACGTCCGGCCGCTCTTCGCGGTCGACTTTGATGCAGATAAAATTCTCGCTGAGAACACTAGCGATCTCCGGGTTCTCGAATGACTCCCGTTCCATGACATGGCACCAATGACAGGTCGAATACCCGACCGAAAGGAAGATGGGTTTGTTTTTCGCGCGAGCCTGAGCAAAGGCCTCGCCCCCCCACGGGTACCAATCCACGGGATTGTGGGCGTGCTGGAGAAGATAAGGACTTTTTTCGCGGATTAGGCGGTTGGTGTGGGGGTATTGGGTCAGGGGAAGGGCGACTGAACTGGGGGACTGGTCCGGAGAGACTGCCTGGGCGCTATGGGAGCTACCCGGGACGACGAACTGGAGCAAAGCAGCAGCGGCAAGCGCGATGGAACGCTCACCACGCCAGGATCCGGTGCGGGCGGGGCGCATCGACTCGCGAGCGTCGGGAACTGCAAAATGGAAATTGAGAAATGCAACCGCATTAAACCACTGATGAACCCAGTGCGGCTGGGGCTGCAACCAAAGGACAGAACAAGACGAGACACGAACTTCACGAATGGACACGAACCAACAAAACGCTTTAACCACAGAGAGCGCAGAGATCACAAAGAGGGAGCCTCCCGATGGCGGTCCTTAAATCCAGCGAGTGGATTCCCTGGCGAAAAAGCAGGGATCTGCATTTCTCCGGATGCCCGATCAAGGTGGCGGCCTCAATTGTCGCCGACTGTACTGCCGCAGTACAAACTCCCACTGCCAGGCATGAAAAGACTGCAGACCAAAGAACGCGTTTCATAGTATTGGACAGGCTGGGCTCAAAGTCCGCAGGCTCGAAGAATTGTCAAGTGAAAGTCTTGGCTTCGTAGCGCAGATTTTCAATCTGCTGTATCGCAGACCTTTAGTGTGCTAGGCGCTGGGGAGCATTCGGCGCGGCGGTTTTACCGCACGCCCTGCCGACTACGAGCCGGCGATGCAGCAGGCTAAAAGTCTGCGCTACTCTTTTCGCAAGATTGTGAAGTGAACTTCCCTCGTTTTGAACCGCGCGGATCGGTCTTTACCTCGCTCGTCCTGGAGGGCTAGGGTGAGGAAGATTTTTGAATCACCCGTGGACGCTCCGAGTGATTGTTCGAATGGATCGAAAATGCAACGAACCCTCGTTTTGACACTGCTCGTTTTTGGAAGCCTCGTCCCGCGCGCGGAGCAGAAGGCAGGCACCGACGATTCTCTCCGCGGCGGCGGCCCGGTTTCGAGCGGATACGCCGAAAGCACTTTGGGCAGCGGCACCTTAATAGCCCGGCTTTACCTTCCGGATCCCAAACAGGGCTACTACCGTGGCACGCGCTTTGACTGGTCGGGTTTGGTTTCACGCGTCGATTGCCGCAACCACACCTTTTTTTGCGAGTTTAAGCAGGAGCATGATCCGCTCAACCACGATGACATTTGCGGCACCGCGGAAGAGTTCGGCATCGAGTCTCCTCCGAGTTACGCTCAAGCCGGACCGGGTGAGCCTTTCATCAAGATCGGAATCGGGGTGCTGGAAAGAGAGGACGGCTCCAACTATTCCTTCTGGAAGCGGTATAAAATCCGGAAAGCGGGCGAGTGGAAAATAGTTCAAAAGCCTGAGCGGATTGAGCTTGGCCAAGGCCTCAGCGGACCCAATGGCTGGAGCTACGAGTACACCAAAACCATTCAGATCTCCGAGGGCGGGCCGACGCTCGCGATCACACGGCGGCTAAAGAATACCGGCACGCAGACAATCGACACGGACCATTACGGACACAATTTTACGCGGATCGACAACGTTCCGGCAGGCACCAATTACACGCTGGAATTTCCGTTTGAACCCCGGTTCAGCCAGGACTCCCGGACCCAGGGTAGCCTCGAAATCAAAAACCGGTCCCTCGTCTTCACCAAAGACTTGCCGCCGGACCAGGCGATTTGGGTGCGCTTGGAAGGGTTTCGGAAGCGCGAGGACAACGAGATAAGAATCGTGAACCATCAAACAGGCGCTGCGATGACCATCACGACCGATCAACCGCTGAGCAAGTTGGTCCTTTACAGCTCAGGCGGTGTCCTCTGCCCGGAACCGTTCATTAAGCTGACGATACCACCGGGGCAGACTCGTGAATGGAGCACGACCTATCGGTTCGAGGCAACCACCGAACCGAGGTCGATCCGTTAAAGCCAGGGGCGGGCACGGCTCGTCGCCGTCTGACTGATGTGGCCCGGTCGGTCGGGCAGACGTTCGGTTCTGCCGGTTCCAGTGACTTTCCAGTCGCGGGATCCTCTCACCGAGGCTGGAAGGCTACGGCACCGGCTGGCGGGGAAGCGTGGCCTAAGGGCAGTTGCAATAATAATTTCCCGTCTCTCCAAATCCGAAACTCGAAATCCGAAGGCCGAAGCCCGAATCTAACGGTTGGCGCGGGCTCCGGTCTTTTTCGGCCTTCGGGTTTCGGCCTTCTTTCGGGTTTCGGCCTTCGGATTTTAACCGCAAAGTAGGGAAAGCCATGTTGTTAGGATAACGCCCGTAAGCGGGTGCCTATTTTTGCACGAGTCCTTCGTACGAAGTTGCAGAGATCCCACTCGTGGGTCTTGCCAACAAGGGCGGGAAAGGTTCATGCTGCAGGCACCACTCGCGTGCAAACACAACTTCTTGATTTATGAAACACCTGGTCTTCCTCATCTGCGTGCTGGTCGCGACGTTCGACGCCGCGGCTGATTTCCGCGCCGCGATCGCGGTCCGCACTGTCACCCCTGATCCGCTGTTGCCGGTCATCGGCGGCATCGGCGCCGCACGTCCGGTCACGCGCAAAGAGGGCGAGTTGACGGTACGCGCCTTGGTTTTCGAAGACGGAACCAACCGGGTGGCCATTGTGAGTTCGGATTTCCTGGGATTTCCAGCCGCGTTGGGCAATAAAGCACGAGCAGCGGTGCCGGGGATTCCAGCGGAGAACATTCTGATCGGCGCCACGCACACGCACAGCGCGCCGGATTGTTACGGGTTTCCGGACGGCAAAGGCGGCACTTCCGCCGAGCCAAAATATCTGGAGCTGGTCTGCCGACGAATGGCGGAAGCCATCAACGAAGCAGTGCAGGGCTTGCAGCCGGCGCAACTTAAGGTCGCAACGGACAAAGCGAAGGGGAAAATTGCCTTCAACTATTATGCCGAGCAATTGTATGATCCGCGCTGCAACGTGATCCAGGCCTTGAACGCGTCAGGCCAGCCCATCGCCACCCTGGTGAACTACGCCATTCATCCGGAGGTGCTGGGCAATGATGTGGGCATTTGCAGTCCTGACCTGATCGGCCCGCTGTGCGACGAGATTGCGGCCAAGGGCGGTGGCACGGGCATTTTCATGAACAGCGCGCAGGGAGGGATGGTCACCGCCGACAACCGGCTCGATCATGGCGGAGACGCCCGGACCTGGAACGAGTGCCGGCGCATTGGCACGTTGCTGGCCAACGAGGCGTTGCGAATTGTTCAGAGCGCTCCGGTGCAACCCGCTCCGAAGCTCTTCTGCGCGGCACGCCCGTTGATGCTCCCGGTGGATTCTCCCGGGATGCGCGAGCTACTGAAGCAAATGCCCGGCTACGATCCCTCGGCTGGCAACAACCTGATCACTCAATTGAATGTCGTCAACCTCGGCACCGCGCAAATCCTGACGATCCCCGGCGAAGCGCTCCCCAACATCGGTTATTACCTCAAACGCAAGATGCATGGCCAGCACAACCTGCTGTTCGGCCTTACGAATGATGCCTTTGGCTACATTCTTACCAAGGAGGATTTCGACAGCTTCGAACGTTACGCGTACATCACCCGTACGAGCCTGGGTGAACGCACCGGCGAAATCCTGATTGAACAAGCTCTCAAGTTCGTCGACGACTGTCCACGGCCGGAGGCGCTCACCAAGCCGAACTAAAAGCCATGCCTCGCGAGTCCAACCAGGTCAGACTGGGCCGAGCTAAGAAGATCATTGATGAGCTGCAGAACACCTACCCGGACGCCCATTGCGAGCTCAACCACGCCAATCCGCTCGAGTTGCTGATTGCCACGATCCTTTCGGCCCAGTGCACGGACAAACGCGTCAACCTCGTCACGCCCCAGCTCTTTGAGCAATACCCATCGGCCGACTCCTACGCCGAGGCCCCCGCGGCGGATTTGGAGCGAACGATTAAGACCACGGGTTTTTTTCGCAACAAAGCCAAGAATATTAAGTCGGCTTGCCAGGCCCTGGTGGAAAAGCATGGCGGCCAGGTCCCGCAAAGCATGGAAGAGCTCCGAGAGCTTGGGGGCGTGGGTCGCAAAACGGCGAACGTAGTGCTCGGGAATGCCTTCAACCTCAATTATGGAATTGTGGTCGATACCCACGTGGCCCGGCTGTCCAAGCGACTCGGACTGACCGCCGAGGAGGCGCCCGAGAAAATTGAGCAGGCGCTGATTCCGCTGGTCCCTCGGGGAAAGTGGACTCTCTTTAGCCATTTGGTCATTTGGCATGGGCGGCGTCGGTGCTCGGCACGGAAACCCGATTGTGCCCATTGCGAGATCAAAGGGCTTTGTCCACGGATCGGGGTTAGCACGACAGCGAGGTCGTAGACAGGAGAGGTTGGAGCGCTTTGTTTAGGTGAGCTGAGAATTGGGCGTTTGAAGGTCAATTCTCGATCATCAATGACCTGGGCTTTGAGGGAATATCTGATAGAGCAGGAGATAAATGATGACGCCCGTAACGGAGACGTACATCCACAAAGGCCACGTCCAGCGCGCGATTTTGCGGTGCCGATCAAAACGTTGTTTCAGAGCGCGGCTGAGGGAAATCAAAACCAGCGGAACAATGACGACCGCCAGGACGGTATGGGTCAAGAGAATGGTCAGGTAAATGGGCCGAAACCAAGGCGGATCCTTGAACACGGTGGGTCCTCGGTGCAGGTGATAGGCGAGGTAGCCATGATACGTGAGGTAACAGATCAGAAACAGAGTCGAGGTGACAAACGCCGCGATCATGCAGTTGCGGTGGGCTCGTTGATCCTTGCGGCGGATAAAATAGTAACCCCAACTGAGGAACACGGCGCTCAACCCGTTCAGGCAGGCGTTCACCATCGGCAGGTCGGTCGGGCTCATGACTCACGCTCCAGCCGTTTCAGCACCGCCAAAATCTGGCCCCGGACCTGGACCGGATCGATGCCCTCCCCGCTAGTCTCGAAAACGCCCCGCAGCCGTTCCCGTTTATCAACCACAACGAAGATGGTGCTATGGACGAACAAGTCGGTCGAGGAATCGCGTTCCTCGGGCTTTTTTGCGATGGCAGTCAGTTTGAGCGAGTCAATTGCCAGGTGGGCGATCTCCTTGGATGCGCCCGTGAGAAAAAGCCAGCGACTAGCATCGGCGCCAAAACGCTGGGCGTAGGTTTTCAGGACCGCAGCAGTATCAAACGCCGGATCGGTGGTCAGGGTAACGAGCCTGGCCTGGCTTTTGGCCGGAAGCGCAACCTGGAGGTCTTTCATTTGCCGCGTCATTTTCAGACAGGGCCCGGAGCAGCGCGTGAAGATAATATCGGCTACCCACACTCTGCCCCGCAGATCGGCAAGCGAAAACCTCTGCTCGTTCTGGTTCGTCAAGGTGAAGTCGGCCACCTGGCCATAGACTGGAAGAGGCTTCCCGAGCCACCGGCCGGTCCTGAAGGTGGCCAAAAGCAAGGCCAGCACCAACAGGGCGCCGGTCAGTCCCAGTCCCAGCCAGGTCAACCGATTGAGGTAGCGCGGTTCCTGGCTCATCTGTCGCCGACAGGCTTGCCGGAGCCCGCGATCATCGAAAAGGCCGTGGGCACCCGGCCGCAGAAAGTCTTGCAGGAAGTATTTGGCACGGCTAATCCGCTTGGCCGGTGGTTTCCCAACCCGTCACGGTTGACTCGTAATTCGAGACCACTCGATATTCTGCGTCGCGGCGTAGATGGCAAAAACCTTCTCGTTTTGGATTAGCACGGCTCGCACGACGCTGGAATCGTCCGCGCGCCCGAGGTTGAGGACGGTATCGGGAATAATCCCGACCTTTTTGTGTGAATAAATGAGGGCGAAGACCGCCTGAGCGAAGGCGATGTAAGGCATGTCCTTGTACGCGCCTTCGGCGATGTCTTCGACGGAGTTGGCCAGAAATTCCAATTGATCAACCAGGTGCGGGAACAACGGCTCGTAGATCTGGGTGAATTCGAGCTTCCACTGCGGCAAGTGACGAAGCATCTTCTCGACAACAGCCGGTGTAATCGAGGCCGCTCCACGGTTGACAAATTCCACTATCTCCGCCATGGGTCAAAATTTAGCCGAATGCCTGTGGGAATGAAAAGATAAAATGAGCTGTTGACAACTTGATCGGGTTTTGGTTTATTAACCGTTCTTTCGAGAGAAGACTTTTATGTACGCAGTATTAGAGACCGGAAGCAAGCAATATCGCGTCAAAGCAGGCGATAAACTGCAAATCGAGC
>JANXQE010000041.1 GCA_025356925.1 Limisphaerales bacterium
GCTTTCGAGTTCCTCGAAAGCCACGCGCACCCGGGTTTCGGCCATCTTCATCGAGTTGGTCCCGTCCTCCCAAGGGCGGACTGCCGAGCCCACGCCGAACATGTCCGCCAACTGGCCGCGAATCGTGTGCCAATACGTGACGGAGAAACGCAGGTGCTCCTTCATCGATTTGCCATCAATTAACTCCTCGGCGTTGTAGTGTTTGAACGCGAGCGGGTCCTTAGACGCCGGACCTTCGTACTGGATTTTTGAGATACCGGAAAAGAATTCTTTGGATTGTTTTTTCATGATTCAGGAACAGGTTTGCAGCAGGCTAATGACCGAAGTCCGAGTGGGCAAGCGAGGAGTTGGAGCCGCCGAGTGCGGCTCGAGAAAGGACGAAAGCGCGGCGAGGATTGAAAGTTGCGTTAACCCGTCTGCCCAAAGCGGCGCAGAACCGCCGAGCTCCACGACGCTGCGCGGAGTCCGCGGCCGGTCGTGTGCCCTGGGTCGTTGGAGTTCGGTTAGGTTTTGGAGCGCGTCCGTCGCTGCGGCGCTCTTCAAAGGGACCCAGCTAATCAGCCTTTCCCTTCATCAGCGCTCGTTGCCATGGTTCAAGCGACCTTTTTACTGGCCACGCAACTCCCTGACCTTTGCATTCATGTCTTTCTCACGCATCAGGGATTCACCGACTAGCATGACTTGCGCGCCACAGCGGGCGATTCGCTCCACGTCCGCGCGGCTATGGATCCCGCTCTCCGCGACAAGCAATGGCAAAGTCGCCCGGCCGGACGCGCCGCGCAGTCGGCTGGCCAGCCGTTCAGTCGTTCCCAAATCCACCTTAAACGTCTTCAGATCGCGATTATTCACGCCAATTAATTCTGCACCCACGGCAATAGCTCGGTCCAACTCGGCCTCGTCGTGCGCCTCGACCAGCACCGCCAACCCGGCCTGGCTAGCCAACGAATGAAACCGGTTGAGTTCCGGACCATTCAAAATCGCGACGATAAGGAGGATCGCATCGGCGCCCCATTCGATCGCTTGAAGAATCTGCCGCTCATCGATAATAAAATCCTTCCGCAACAGCGGCAGCTTCACCGCTTGCCGAATCGCGCGCAGAAACCCGAGCGACCCTTGAAAAAACTTTTCATCCGTAAGCACCGACAAGCAATTCGCCCCCGCTCCCTCGTAGGCGCGGGCGATACGAACCGGATCGAAATCAGGACAAATCACGCCGGCCGAAGGAGAAGCTTTTTTGACCTCGGCGATAAGCGCGAGCGAACCATGCCCGGGGTGACGCAAGGCGGCCAGAAAATCCCGCCGCCCGCCCCGCAATTGTATGGCATCCTGCAGGGTTGAAACCGAGACGGACCGAGCCGGCAAGCGCGCGACTTCCCGACGCTTCTCTTCGACAATGGTATCGAGGATGGTCATGATTGAAATCCGAAGGCCGAAGGCCGAAGGCCGAAAGAAGTCCGAAATCCGAAACTCGAAATGCGACGCAGCCAGCAGGCTCGTACGTTCCTCCCAAAACGGAGCTGCTGCGGTCTTAAGGCCTCCAATTGCAGGCGAATTCGGGTTTCGACCTTCGGATTTCCTTCGGCCTTCGGCCTTCGGTCTTCGGGTTTACTAGCCCTCCTCCTCATCCTTCACCCCTTGCATGCGCTTCAGCGGACCACCGGCACGCAGCCAGCCGTTCACGAACGGGTCCAACTCCCCGTCCATTACTGCCTGGACGTTGCTCGTTTCGACGCCGGTGCGCAGATCTTTAACCATCCGATAGGGTTGAAAGACGTAGCTGCGAATCTGGTTACCCCAGGAGATGCTGCCCTTTTCACCGTAAAACCGTTCCATTTCGGCGCGCTGCTCGTCCACACGCTGGGCATAAATCTTTGAGAGCAACAGCTTCATCGCCGTGGCCCGGTTTTGATGCTGGGAACGCTGATTCTGTGAAGCGGCTACAGTGCCCGTTGGGATGTGCGTGATGCGCACCGCGGTTTCCACTTTGTTGACGTTCTGCCCTCCCTTGCCCCCGGACCGATAGGTGTCCACTCTCAGCTCGTTCGGAGGCAGCTCAATTTCGCTGGAGGTCTCCTCGATTTCCGCGATCACATCGACGCTCGCAAAACTGGTGTGCCGACGCTTGTTCGAATCAAAGGGAGAAATGCGGACGAGCCGGTGAACGCCCCGCTCGGCTTTAGTAAATCCGTACGCGTTTTCGCCCGTAAGCAGGAGCGTGACACTCTTGATGCCAGCCGTCTCGCCCGGCAGCACGTCATTGACCTCGACCTGCCAACCCCGCGACTCAGCCCACCGCTGGTACATCCGCATCATCATATTGGCCCAGTCGCATGACTCCGTACCCCCGGCGCCGGCGTTGATGCTCACGATGCAGTTGCTCCGGTCATGCGGGCCCCTGAGAAACACCTTTAACTCCAGAGCGTCCAAATCCTTGAAAAAACGCAACAAATCCTTCTCCAGCTCCTGCTGAATTCTCTCTTGCAAAGCCTCCGGCTCGGCTTCCCCAAGCTCCACCATTACTCGGAAATCTTCGAGTTCCTTCTCGCCCTTGAGAAGCGGATCGATCTTGTTTCGAAGCGAATTGCTTTCTTCAATGAGTTTTTGGGCCTGCTCGCGGCTATTCCAAAAACCCTCCGCCGCCATTAGGGCGTTGAGCTCGCTCAAGCGTTTCTGCGCGCCCGGGACGTCAAAGAAACCTCCGCAGGTGCGCCAGTTTGTCGCTCGCGGTCGTCAGTTCAGCTCGGATCGTATCGAACATCGGCGAAATGTAGGTCGCGACCATGGCGGTTGCAAGCCGAACGTGGGGCAAACCCGAAACACGGAACCCTGAGCAGTGCCCATGCACAGGTTTTCGCGAAGCGTATGGAGTGCGCCCGGCTTGCCGG
>JANXQE010000231.1 GCA_025356925.1 Limisphaerales bacterium
ACCAGGGACGCCAGGGCGCTCCAAACCGCGGTCAATGGGTTGAGTGTTTTCGAGCGCTTACAAAAGGCGTTTGCCTGCCCCGCAACGGATCCGAGAACCGGGCTCGTTGAAACGACGGAAGCCGACCGGGCAGTCGGCTTCGGATTTTGCGATGCGGAAGTGCACACCGGCAAGCTGCTCTTCGCATCACTTTTGCGCTACCGTGCGGCCGGCGAGCTCGCTGAACTCGCTACCGCCCTCGGCCGGCGCGAGCTCGCGCTCGAGCTTGGAAGCGCACAAGCAGCCATCCGAGCCAGCATCCCATCCAACTTCTGCGATTCCCGCGCGATCGGTGGCTGGCTCCGCGCGTCTACCGGACTCAGTCGTCAGCCTGATGTCTGGGGAACGCTGTTTGCGCTGCACGTAGGCGTTCTGGGTCACGCTGAGTCCGTAGCGGCGAGAAGCACGGTCGCGGCCGCTGTGAAGGGCGGTACCATCGCCTTCGAGGGTGGCGTCCGCCATGTGCCCACGGACATGGACTTCAGCAAGGCTACGGCTTGGGAACGTTCCCTGGCCGGGCTTAACACTTACCAGAATGGGGGCTACTGGCATACCGCCTCGGGCTGGCTTATCGAGTCGTTGTTGCCCATCGACCGGGATATGGCTCGCCAGGTGTTTGGGGAAATGATCGCTCACTTGCGCAGCCAGGATTTTCGCAAGGGACCGGGTTTTGGAGCACCTTGGGAGGTGTTCGGTCCTAACGGCCGGGGGCGCCAGAACCCGGTGTACCTGGCCTCCGTCGCCCTGCCATTCGGAATTTTGAAGGGCCTGTAAAAGGCCCGCCCAAGCTGGACAGTCGAAAGCAGCGCAGTGCTGCCCCTGGGCCCCGGGATGATCGTCCCCGTTAAACACAGCGTAAGTCCAGTCGCTGCACCGGCGCAGGCCAACGAGATGCTTGGCCCTGCAACATACGAGGTGCTCGCCGCTGGTTGGAAGGGCTTGGTGCAGGCCATCGAAGCACGGAGTCCGCCAAAGCGGTTCGGCGTTCGGAACTGAGTTCTGGCTTGTTTCTGCAAGCTCTCCGATCTCAACTCCTCTTAATGAATGTGATTTGCGCATCAGGCATTCTAACCACTCGTCCTCTGCATGCTCGCGATATTCAAATCTACCGACTCTGTGAGGATCTGACAGCAATCCTGGTTTGTTGTATGGTCGTGTTCAGCCCTTGGGCGTTTGGGACAACTGAACCCTGGTCGATCTGGACAATGAATGGTTGCGGCTACGGGCTTGGGCTATTGCTGGGGATTAAGCTGACAATACGGTGGCTGAAGAAGTATCGGCCCGGCAAATGGGCATCACAGGAAATCAGCTTAGCAGAAATCGCGACAGGGCGACTTCAAGAACCGGTTCGTCCGGCGACGGTGCATCAGGTTCCCACGCAGCACGCACCACGAAACCCTCTCGGCATGGTTGTTCTCACGAGAGTGTCGGTCCTGCTAACATTCGGGATTCTGACCTACTGCTTCATCTCCGCGGTGAATGCGCGGGCGGTGTTCGATCCGGTCCTCATGACCTTTGAATATCGCCGGTGTCTCATGTGGCTGCCGCACAGTTTTGATCGTCAACGCACTTGGGAAGCTTTTTGGAGTTGCCTGGCGCTAGCTTTTTCATTTTGGGCAATTCATGATTGGTTGCCTGGCAAATCAGACACCGAGCACCGGGTCGATGCGCTCCCGTCCGTCCGAGAGCAGGCTCCGGCTCCAGTCCGCCTTCGCAGCCTCCTATGGGTCCAGGCCATCAGCGGGGGACTGCTTGGGCTCGAAGGTATGGTGCAGAGGGTTTCAAACTCGCCGAAACTTCTGTTCGCCGTGGAGCCGCAAATTCATCAGAGCGCGATCGAGCAATTCGCGTCGTTTGCCTACCGCGCGAACGGCGCGCAATACTTTAACCTGCTCTGGCCGGTCTGCCTCGGGTTCTGGTGGAAGTTGCATCGTTCTGCAGGAGTCAAGCCCATCGCCGAACTCTTGCTTTTAGGGTGCGTCATCACGATGGCGGCGTGTCCAATAGTATCCAGCGCGCGCGGTGCCGCGCTCGTGGATTTAGCAATGCTCCTAACGGCGACGCTTTTCCTTTTACTTCCTGCTCGCTGTTGGCACCGTCACCAACGCCCGGACATAAACAAACGCTCGCCTGTTTGGGTTGTGATGTTTCCAGCCTGTGTTTTGGCGCTCGGATTGGGTCTCGGGTGGAAGCAAATGTACCCGCGGATGGGTGACTTCAAGAGCGGCCTTGCGGAGCGCGATCAACTGCACGAGCGCGGCCGTCTCATCGCGCGCGATTACCCGATCTTTGGGACTGGCCCGGGGTCGTTCGAACGCGTCTTTCAGCTTTACCTCAGCACCCCGGACGCCTACTGGCCGGCCCAGCTTCACAATGACTGGCTTGAAACGCGCATTACTTTCGGTTGGCTCGGCAGCGGATTGATTGCGCTCGCGTTCCTCACGGTCCTCCTGAGGTGGTTCGGTTCCGGTGGAATTCCCGCAGACGGCCCATTTGTTATTCTGATAGGGCTATCTTTGTCCGGTTGCCTCATCCAGGCGCGTTGGGATTTTCCTCTCCAGGTTTACTCGATCCTGTTTCTGTTTTTGGTCTGGTGTGCTGTGCTTTCTACGCTTTCACGCGAGCTATGATTTATTCTAACCGCGGACCTCACTGAGGACGCGGGTAAGATAGACACGGTTTGCACGAATCCCCTCAAAGCTGGGACTGCGAGAAGGCCGCTGATGTAGGGTGTTCTTCGGTCGCTCTCCTGTCTCACGGGCTTAGCGGAACACCCGTTGCCGCTCGTCGCCCACGCGAGCGACGGCCAGGGCACTCAGCTCAACCATCGTTTGGCGGCCGAGGAACTCCAGCAGCACTGTGACCCGCTCCTGCGCCGGCATCGCGCGGGCGACAACCGCTTCCAGCCCCTGGAATAGGCCACTGGCCAACTGCACCGTTTCACCCTCTTGCAATCGTTGATCGACTACGTACACGTGGTTGGCGCCCACGGTCGCGCGCAGGTTCTCGATGACATCTTCCGGGATGGTCGGACGATGCGCGCCGAACCGGACGACACCACGAATACCTGGGGCGTAATCGACGTGTTGAAGCGACTTGTCGGGGTCGAATCGGGCAAAAAGGTAATTGGGGAAGAGCGCTTCGATGAACCAGACGGGCCCCCGGGGCTGGGGACGACGAAAGCGGATCCGGGGAACATAAGCGTCGATCTGAAGGTAGCGCTGAAGCCAGCGTGCGGCGACATGTTCGCGTTTGGAATGCGTTCGGACGCAGAACCAGGCTGCGCTCGCCGGAGGGTGGTCGGTGGTCATAAAATTCGTGTTTGCCCAGAACGATGGGTCATAAAAGGGAACTTTGGTTGGGGCCGCGTGGGCCTCGGTCTTCGGGGCCTGGCATGCCCGCCTCGGAAGGACGAGCCCTGCGAGGGCCTGACTGCGGCGATGAAGCGCGAGGAGCCAGTGCCTCATAGAACGCCTCCGTCCGTGAGCCGTCGCCGAGCACCCTTGACTTAAGCGGCCGGGTAGGAATTGTAATAATCCTTGTATTTATAGTAGAAATAATAATCGGCGCTGGTGGGGCGGACGGCGTTGAAGACGAACCCCAACACACGCACGTGCCTTAGGTAAAGCAGGTCGAGAGCCGCTCGCGCCACCCGCGCGGAGGTATGCTCGGCGCGCAGAACGAAGATCACGCCATCGACATGCGGTGCGAGGCTCGTGACGTCATCGGCCGCCATCACGGGCGCGGTGTCGAGGATGACGAACTCGTAGTTGGCGATGGCGTCCTGGAGAAATCGACGCGTCAGTTGGCCAAGGAACAATTCGCTCGATCGGTGAGTGGTCTCGCCGCGGGGAAGGAGAAACAGGTTTGGCACTTTGGTGCATTTCACTGTCGAGACCCAAAGCGGGAGCGAGGTTTGGGCGGGTTCCGCAACGTTCACCGGAGGTCCGTTGCGGCGCGGCGAGCCCGCCTCGGCGAGGTCATTGCGAAGGATTTGAGAGAGCTCTCCGGTCCGGTTCGACGGCCCCTGCGGCGATGATTCTCCGCCCAGGGCTTCGGAGAGGCCTGGAGCCGCGGCACCGATGCCAAAACGGTTATGGAGGCTGCCTTTGCGCAGGTCGGCGTCGACCAGCAGAACCCGGGCGCCGGTGCTGGCGAGGGTGATGGCCAGGTTCGCCGACGTCAGCGATTTGCCATCATTCGGGACGGAGCTGGTGACGAGCAGCGTCCTGGGTCTCTGGCCGGACTCGGTCATGTAGAGCAAAGAGGACCGGAGGTTGCGGTAAGCCTCGACGAAAGCGAAGCGTTCGTCCTGGGGTTGAAGCAGACCCGGCTCGCCTTTGCGCAGGGCTGACTTCTCGCGCGGGATTTGGCCGAGCACTTCTTCGCGGAACAAGTCCTGCAGTTCGGAGAGCGAACCGACTCGATCATCCAAACGGTCGATTAACGTTAGCAACAGGATGCCGAGACCCAACCCAGCCAAGGCCCCCAAAAGGAGTTTTTTGGCCAAGCCTGAGCGATCGGCCACGGCAGGGGAGGCCTTTTCCATGATGGTCACGCTCTCGGGGCTGATCTGCTTGTTCACGTCCAGGGTTTGCATCGTGGCGAGTAAGCGGTCGTAAAGCGCCTGGGTCCGTTGAGTGTTGGCTTTCAGCCGCTGGAACTCGGCGCTTCTGCGGCTAATCTCGAGCGCCCGGGCATCCCACTCTTTCGCTTCCCCTTCGAGATTCAGGATTTGCAACTTTAACGATCCTTTGCGGCTTTCCACTTGCTGGGCGCTCTGCTGACGGAAGATCGTCAGTAGGCGTTCGCGCCGCGCAATTTCGTCCGCCAGCGCGGTCATCCTCGGATGTTTGAGCCGGAGGAACTGAGCGAGATCATCCTGTTCGGCTTTGAGCAGCAGCACCTGCTGGCGGGCGCGCAGGAAGTCTGAATCCGCAAGGACCACAGTCTCCAGGCGCAGCGAATTGTCCGGCGCGCAATCGAGGATGGCGGAGGTGGAAGCGGGCTGCTGCTCTCGCTCAAGAGTCTGGTCCAGGTTGAGCATTCCCAGCAACGCATGTTCGGATTTGAGCGCGGCGAGACGCTGGTTCAGCCCGGCCAGGAGAGTGCTGGCGCTGTTGCCTTGTTCCTGGAGGAGGACCACGCTGTGGGTCGATTGGAAGGCGAC
>JANXQE010000074.1 GCA_025356925.1 Limisphaerales bacterium
GACGCACATGCTGCCATCGGCGCTCTGGCGGTAGTGACGCCCGCCCAGAGCCTGAGCCTTGATTGGCCACGCATTCTTCATCCAGCACAGGTGATCGACGTGGTGGATGTAAAAGTCGTTGAAGCACCCGCCGCTGGCCCACAGAAAGCTGTGAAAGTTCTTAATCTGCCATAGCAATTCGCTGGGGTTTCCGGGCCATTTGGTCGCAAAAGCGGACCCGGCCGGCCCGTGCATCCGGTAACCGCGCAAGAGGACCAAATCCCCAATTTCACCGTCCTGGATTCGCTGGTGGAGCTCCTGAAGCGCGCGGCTGTGACGGGACATCAGGCCAACGCCAACTTTCAGGTTTTTGGCCGAGGCATCTTCGGCCAGCTTGAGCATCCGCTTGGATGTCGGGCCGTCAGCCGTGAGCGGTTTTTCCATGAAAACGTTCAGCCCCTTCTCGATGGCATAGGTAAAGTGCACCCATCGGAACGCCAGTGGCGTGGTTAGGATGACGATGTCGCCCGGCTTGAGGCAGTCCATGGCCTTTTTGTACGCGTCAAAGCCGATGAACTTGTGATCGTCTGGAACTTCCACCTTATCGGCGCGTTCGCTTTTTTTAAGGCCTTCGTAGCTGCTGCTCAGGCGGTTTTCGAATACATCCGCCATGGCAACTAGTTTTAGCGTGCCGCCCGTCGTGCTGATGGCATTCAGGGCCGCGCCGGATCCCCGGCCCCCGCAACCGACCAGTGCGACCTGGATCGTGTCGCTGGAGGCAGCGTGGACGTTAGGCAGAGTGACTCCCGCCAGAGCCGAAACCGCGGCGATGCGGCCGGTGGTTTTGATAAACTCACGGCGGGAACTTAGAGAATTGGATGAGGACTCATTCATATGCGATATAATCCGGACGTTTAGAAACGGTTGTCAATTCAAGAATTTTAAAGCTTCCACCCGGCTCGGTAGGACGGGTTGATGTATTGGTTGGCTTCCGGGCAGTTTTTGAACCGGGTCTTCCCGGAATCCCACTCGAGTTTGGTGCCTGCCACCTTAAGTGCGATGACACCCAGGAGCGCGATTTCTGTTAATGGCCCGCCATAGGAGAAATCCGATCCGGATTTTTTTCCGTTCTTGATCGCCTGCAACCAATCCCAGTGGTGTTCTTTGACCCGGGGAATGGTTTGAGGCGGTTTCTGGTAGGCTGTCATCCTGGCTTCCGGGATCAGGCGGACCTGTCCGGCCCCGTGCGAGCCGTAAACAATCGTCCCCTTGTCGCCAATCACTACGGCGCCGGTTTTGATAGGGTTTTCGTCATTCTCCAGCTCTACCGGGCGCGGGATGTGCTCGGTCCCGCTGTACCAGTTCATGGTAATGGGTCCTCGTTTGCCGTTGGCGGGAAACTCGTAGGTGATCCTGTCGCCCTTGGGGAACGCCAGGCCCTGGGTTTTAAAGTCATAATTTTTGGCCTGTGCCTGGATGGTGGCGGGAGCGCCCAGGTCCAAGGCCCAAAACACCGGGTCAACGACGTGACAGGTCCAGTCACCGACGGTGCCGTTGCCGAAGGGGACCCAACCGCGCCACGTGCCCGGCGCGAACGCGGGGTGATAGGGCCTTGCCTGAGCCGGGCCCAGCCACTGCTCCCAGTCCAGAGTCTCGGGAATGTCGTGGTGCTCCGGCAAGTGGGCCAAATCATCCAGGCCTGAATTGACGGCCTCGCACCCGCAATTAATCGTGTGGACGTTGCCGATTGCTCCGTCCCAGATCCATTCACAAAAGCTACGGATGGTGCCGAAGGAATGGCCCTGGTTGCCAAGTTGCGTCACGACATTGTGCTGCTTGGCGGCTTTCATCAGCTCGCGGACCTCGTGAATCGAGTGAGCCAGCGGCTTTTCGCAGTAGACATGTTTGCCTCGCTTGATGGCGGCCATGGCGGCCACGGCATGGAAATGGTCTGGGGTTGCGACCACGACCGCATCGATGTTCTTCTCCATCTCATCGAACATTCTGCGGAAATCGCGATATGGTTTGGCGTCCGGGAACTTCTTGAAAGTGTTCGCGGAGCGTTTCGAGTCGACGTCGCACAGCGCGACGATGTTGTTGTTGGGAGCGACTTCGTTGATATCGCCTTCGCCCTGGCCACCGACGCCAATGCCCGCGATATTCAGCTTTTCGCTCGGCGGTGTTTGGCCGCTGCCGGCGACCACATGCCGGGGAACGATCATGAACCCGGCGACCGCCGTGCCGGTCGCGCGGAGGAATTGACGACGAGTTGAACCTGAGAGGATGTTTTTCATAGTTTATCAATGCTCATGCTGATGTGCGCGTGGGCTAGGATCAGTTTGCTGTGGCGAAGGCGTCCCTAGTCCGGGTTTCGGCGGCGTCTCGTCGATTGCTTCAGCGGTTCGCACCGAAACGGTGCGCTAACCCGCAGCCGGCGGCGGCTGCGTTACCATGCGAGACAAGTGCCGTGGCCACGCTTGTCGGCCAGAATGCGCGAGAAAAAGCTGGCGTTCAAGCACGGATAACGGCCGACCGCAGATCGGTCGGACCAGGTATCATAAAACCCGCCAGCGCGAGAAAAACAGTAGCGAGATAAGAACCATGAGGGGAATGAGACTCGGCAGCGCGTATTTCAACAGATAGTTAAAGAAACCGGGCGTCTTCACCCCGGCCTGTTCAGCGATTGATTTGACCATGAAGTTGGGACCGTTGCCGATGTAAGTCATCGCGCCGAAGAAGACCGCACCCAGAGAAATGGCAATCAACTCATGGTCCTGTGTGGCGGCGAGTTGGCGCACGTGTTCTGGATTGTTGAGGCTAAGGCCGTTCATTCCCATGGCGGCGGCGAGAAACGTCAGGTAGGTGGGCGCATTGTCCAGCGCACCCGACAGCAGGCCGGTGAGCCAGAAGAACTTAAGTCCCGAATCGAGGCCCAGTTGGGCCGCGTGAATTTCCAGATAATCGAGCGCCGGCACCATCGTCGCGAAGATGCCCACGAACAACCAGGCCACTTCACGGATGGGATGAAAGTTGAACGCATTGGCCTCGTGGATCCGTTTGGGAGTGGCGAACCACGAACCGGCCGCTGCCGTCAGCATCAAGGTTTCGCTCAAGCCGGTTGGGTGCTTGACGAATACGGCCGCCAGAATCAAAGCCAGGAAGCCAACATTGCGCCAGCCTTCAACCCTCCAAGACTCTCGTCGGGTCTCCACGTCCCGGGCTGCGGGCTGCGCTCGGAGAAAATTGCGGCGGTCGAGAGCGAAGAAAACCGCGATAAAACCCGCGACGGCAATGACCCACGCCAACCAACATTTCTGCAGGACCCACCAGAAGGGCACGCCTTTGATGTAGCCCAGGAACAGTGGCGGGTCGCCAATAGGCGTGAGGCAGCCACCCACGTTGCTGACAATGAAAATAAAAAGCACGATGTGAAACGCGGTGATACGATTCTTGTTCATCCGCATCCACGGCCGGATGAGCAGCATGGACGCGCCGGTCGTGCCGATGACATTCGCCAGCACCGCACCGACGAAGAGGAACAGGCAATTGACCCACGGCTTGGCTTCGCCCTTCACGTCTATATGAATCCCGCCGGCCACGATGAACAGCGAGCCGATAAGCGCGATGAAGCTCACGTATTCGTGCGCCACGTGCAGCATCCGGCCGGCGTTGCCGAGAAAGACCACGTAGTAAATCGTCGTCACCGCACCTAGACCCACGGCGACTTTAGGGAAATGCCGTTCCCACCAATGCAGGTTGATGAACGGCATGAGGGCGATTGCCAGGAGCATCAGTGCGAACGGCAGTATCATCGCCGGATGCGGGTCCGCAATGGCAGCGGCAAATAAGGTCGGTTTCACCATGTTCGTTAAGTTTAAGGTCAGCGAGCTTTAGGGTAAAGGCTTGCGCCACCCGAGCCTCGCCTCGAAAGCTGCGCCTGGTGGGGGTGGTGCGGGTGCTCAAGAACACCGTGGTCGTAATGAACACGGTTCCGGTGGTGGCGGAGGGGACTAACATTGTGTTTGTCGCGGAGGCGGCCCGTGGCGTCGTGACCGGGGCAGAAGGACATCAACTTGCTGGTGAATCCCCGGCAAAACTTCGATTTGGTTGTCAAAGACGGCGGGTTTTACCAGAACACCCTTAACCAAGCCTGGCAGGCGCAGTCGCACGGCTGCGGAAGCTCCCTTCGATCCGTCAGAGATCACCCAAAAGGGATAACCATGAAAGCGTTCGAGCTCGGACTAGGGGGCGACTAAAGCTCCCCTGGCTGCGGCCAGTTGAGTAAGGGTGCCGAGCAGCAGAACTGTGTCGCCGGCTTGGAGTTCTTCATCCGGCCCGGGATTGATGATGCGCTGGCCGCCCCGCTCGATCGCGACGATGCTTGCGCCGGTTTGGGTGCGGAGCTGGAGTTCGTTGATAAGTT
>JANXQE010000137.1 GCA_025356925.1 Limisphaerales bacterium
GATCTGGAGGTCACTCGGGTAATGTTGGTCGGGTTGCTGGGCGCACTTCTGGGGATCTTGATGATGATCCCGCTGCGGCGCGCGCTGATCGTCGCGCAGCATGGACAACTCAAATATCCCGAAGGCACCGCGTGCGCCGAAGTCCTGAAAGCGGGCGCCACGGTAAAGTCGGAGGTTCCTGACAAACCGCCGCAACCCAAAACCCAACTCCGCCGCTCGGACCCCGTGCCAGCGCCGAGCCTCGGGCGCGGGTTAAACGCGGCCACTATCTTTGCAGGATTTGGCGTGGGTCTGGTTTACAAGAGCCTGATGTCGGCGTTCAAATTGTGGAAGGACACACCGGAAAAGCTCTTTTCCACGCCCCTGTCAGGGGGCTCGATCTCGATCGAAATTTCTCCTGAGCTACTTGGCGTCGGCTACATCATTGGCCCGCGGATCTCCTCCATTATGATGGCTGGAGGCGTGCTCAGCTACCTGGTGATCGCGCCGATGATCAAGTTCTTTGGACAGAGCCTCACTTCCGCTCTGGCGCCGGGAACCAAGCCGATTGCGGGAATGGGCCCGGACGAACTGCGCGGCGCGTACATTCTTTATATCGGAGCCGGGTGCGTCGCGGCCGGTGGCATCGTCAGCCTGCTTCGTTCCCTGCCCATTATTCTCAGCGGGCTGAGGTCCGGGTTATCGGATTTTAGGAGCGCCGCCCAGGCGCAAGCCTCGCTCTTACGCACCGACCAGGATCTATCAATGAAATTCGTAGCCGGGGGGTTGGTCGCGCTGGTAATCGCGATCCTCGTTTCACCCGCGCTGCACATGAACCTGCTCGGCGCCATTCTGATCGTCGTATTCGGCTTCGTGTTCGTCACGGTCTCCTCCCGCCTGACGGGAGAGATTGGGTCGTCCTCCAACCCGATCTCCGGGATGACGGTAGCGACCTTACTGTTGACCTGTCTAAGCTTCCTGATGGTTGGGTGGACCGGAGGGACCTACTACGTCACGGCCCTGTCGGTGGGCGGCATCGTCTGTGTGGCGGCGGCCAACGCGGGAGCCACCTCGCAGGATTTGAAAACAGGCTTCCTCGTCGGGGCCACCCCCAAATACCAGCAGATCGCGATTTTGATTGGCGCGGCCGCGAGCGCCCTGGCCCTCGGCCCAATCCTGCTGGGGCTAAACGATGCTTCCACGGTCTACGTTCCGGCGGCGCAGGTGGCTCCCGGTCTGCGCGTCCCCCCCGATGCCAAGCTCGGTCCCGACGAGCACTTACGCGGCTCTCAGGCCAAGAGCGATGCAGCCGCATATCAGACGTGGCAGAAAGCCGACGAGCTTGGCGGCCCATCGGGCAAATACCTGGTGAACGCGGCGGGAGCGGCCGTCTGGCTGGTCGACCCAGGGATCAATGGCAATTTTAAAACACGGCCCGATGGGACGCAGGTGGCCAAGTTCGTAGCACCGAAAGCCACTTTGATGAGCTATATCATCAAAGGCATGCTCGATCGCAAGCTGCCCTGGGGTCTGGTGCTTTTCGGCGTGATGATCGCCTTCGTCCTGGAACTCTCTGGCGTATCATCGCTGGCCTTTGCCGTGGGGGTTTATTTGCCTTTCTCCACCTCGACTCCAATTTTCGTCGGTGGACTGGTGCGCTGGCTCGTCGATGTTCGGAGACGCCGGGAACTTCGGGACCAGCACCTGGACCAGGCCCAACTGGAGGCCGACAGTGATCGGAGCCCGGGCGTCTTACTGGCGAGCGGCTACATCGCTGGGGGCGCCATCGCGGGTATTTTGATTGCTTTCATGGCCGGCGCACTGGGACGAATGGATTCGGACCTAACGAACTGGGCTACGGCGCATAATCCGTTGTTCGCCGGGCCAAATTGCGACTGGCTGGCCCTGTTACCCTTTGTCGCTCTGTGCGGGTTTTTGTATCTGGTCGCTCGAGAGGCGCTTATGGCTCCAATTGACGCGAGGTCCAGCCGGCGCTAGGCTTTGTTAATGGCTGATTCGAGTCTGTTGACAATCCCCGGCGTGGATCGGTTTCCCCTCCGAAAGCCGTTGCCGCGGGCGCACATCGACACTTTGTCGCGCGACATTTTCGTGCTCAAGAAGCAGCTCAATGCTGTCATTTTGGCCCATAACTACCAGGTTCCCGAAATCCAGGACATCGCTGATTTTGTCGGAGATTCGCTTGGTCTGTCTCAACAAGCCGCGAAGACCAGCGCCGATGTGATTGTCTTCGCCGGGGTCCATTTTATGGCCGAAACGGCCAAGATCTTAAACCCTGGCAAAATTGTCGTTTTGCCGGACAAGAATGCGGGCTGTTCGCTGGAGGAAAGCTGCCCGGCGGCGAAGCTGGCTGCGCTCCAAAGGACCAATTCCAATTTCTGGACAATCACGTACATCAACTGCAGCGCGGAGGTCAAAGCGCTGAGCGATGTAATTTGCACCAGCGGCAACGCGGTGAAAATCGTTGAAGCCGCGCCCAAAGACCGGGACTTGCTGTTCGTGCCCGACGAGAATCTCGGGGCCTGGGTGCAGGAGCAGACCGGCCGGCCCATGACCCTGTGGCGTGGGAACTGTTACGCGCATGTGGAGTTTCGCCGCGAGAGCTTGCTGCGCCTGCGCGAGCAGTTGCCCGACGCTAAGATTATCGTACACCCCGAGAGTCTGCGCGAAGTGCGCGACCTGGCTGACGCGATCTGCTCGACCGAAAAGATGATCACCTACTGCAAATCCAGTCCCGCGAAGCAGTTTATCATCGTTACCGAGTCAGGCATCCTGCACCGCATGCAAAAGGAATGTCCCGACAAACAATTTTTTTGCGCCCCGGTGATCGATGTCATGCGAGGTCCGACCGATCCGTGCCACTGCAGCGAGTGCAAATACATGAAAATGAATACGCTCGAAAAGGTGCGTGATTGCATGAAGCAACTGGCTCCGCGAATCGAGCTGCCGGTCCACATCCTGCAACGCGCGCGCCTGCCCATCGAGCGGATGCTCGAGATTTCCGCCCGGGCCTGACTCACCATTGGACCCTCGCCGGCGGGACTCCCGCGCTTCCCCGGCCGCATCACGCTATTTCCCCTGGATCGGAGTTCCGTCCGCGCCGTTGCCATCCAGGTCGATTAGGATGTCGCGAGGCTCGGCGCCTTTGCTCGGGCCGACGATGCCCCGATTTTCCAGTTCATCCATGATGCGGGCGGCGCGGCCATAGCCGAGGCGCAGCCGCCGTTGCAGCAACGACACGCTGGCTTTTTGTTCACTCCGGATGACTTCGATGCATTGCTGGATAATTTCCTCGTCCTCGTCAATGCCGCTCGCATCCTCAAAACCGGTGCTGGGCTTGGAAAGCTGCTGATGGATCTCCACCTCATAGCTGGGCTTGCCCTGGCGCGCGATGAAATCGACGATGTTCTGGATCTCCTGGTCGGTGATTAGGGCGCCCTGTGCTCGAATTAATCTCGCCGAGCCCGGCGGCAAATAAAGCATATCGCCTTTGCCCAGAAGCTTGTCCGCCCCCATCGCATCGAGGATGGTCCGGGAGTCGACTTTGGCGGCAACCTGAAAGGCGATGCGGGCGGGAATGTTCGCTTTAATGACGCCGGTAATGACATCCACACTGGGTCGCTGCGTCGCAACGATGCAATGAATGCCCGCCGCCCGCGCCATCTGCGTAATCCGCGCGATGGCCATCTCGACGTCGGCCGGCGCGACTAGCATGAGGTCCGCCAACTCATCAATGATCACCACGATATAGCTGAGTCTTTCGGGGATGACGATGTCCTCCTCCCGAGGGACCACAATCTCTTCATCCACCTCAACCGCAAACCCATCTGCGCCCGGCTCGACCTTTTCTTTTCGAGCCATCAACGGCAGCTCAGGTTCCTTCGGAGGCAGAGGCTTGTTTTTCGGACGCCCATTGAATGAAGCAATATTACGGACGCCGACTCGCGCAAAGATCTGGTAACGCTTCTCCATCTCATTGACGACCCAACGCAGTGCGAGAATGACCTTTTTTGGGTCGGTTACCACCGGCACGACCAGGTGTGGCAGCATATTGTACTGCTGCAACTCAACCACCTTGGGATCGATCATCACGAAGCGAAGCTGATCGGGCGAGAACCGATACAGCAAAGACGAAATGATGGCGTTAATACAGACGGACTTGCCCGACCCGGTGCTGCCCGCGATGAGCAGGTGCGGCATCTCGGCCAAATCCGCGATGATCGGATTGCCATACACATCCTTGCCCAAAGCGAGCGGCACTTTAGCTTTGGTGGTGCGCCACTCCTCGGATTCGAGCAGGTCTCGCATGATGACCTTGGTCTTTACCAAATTGGGTACTTCCACACCGACCGAGCTTTTGCCGGGCACCGGCGCGAGAATGTGGATGCGCTCGGCCTTGAGCGCCGCGGCGATGTTGTTGTTCAAGGCGGTGATCTTTTCGAGCTTAACACCCGGAGCCGGATGCAGTTCATAGCGCGTGATCGTCGGGCCCTTGGTAATGTCGCCGAGCGAAACCTCGATGTCGAACTGCGCCAGTGTTTGTTGCATCAACCGAGCGTTGGCCATCAGTTCCTCCTTCGATTCCGTGGGCTTCAAGGAGGTATCCGGGTGCTGGAGGAAATCGAGCGATGGCAGTTGGTAATTGCCGATCATCGGAGTCGAGGCCACGGTGATGGGCTTGGGTCGCTTCGGGGTGGGCTTGGGTTTGGCAGTCGCGACCGGAGTTGGAGCAGCCTCGGATGATGACCCGGTTTCGGGGGCGGCCTTCGCCGCTTCGGTTCCCAGGGACAGCTCATCGGGAGTCGCATCAGGGTTGGGCTCTGTCCTTCGAGAATCGGCTGGTTTCCCTGTTGGTTCAGACTTTTTGCCGAGAATATCGCCGGCCGTCGCGGCCGCGACCTCTCGTGCGGGAATAATCTCCACCTCGCCGGGTAGCGCTGCTTCCTCGGCCGGTTCGGCTTGAGTCATTTTCCGGGCACGGCCCGCCCTGGGTTGGGACACACTTAGGTCTCTGACCGTCGGCTCCGGTACGGGCTTCATGTCGGCCCCCAGACCCGAACGTTCGACTTCTTCCTCCAGTTGCTTCTTCTGCTTCTCCAAATCACGCGCCCGCTTCGCCAGCGCTTCTTCTGGCACGGCCTTGCCGGCGGCTTGCCGAGCGATCCAAACGTGATTGAGCCAGTCGCTCAGCCTGAAATTCGTCAGGTACAAAACACTGATGAACGAAACCATCAGGAAAATAATCGTTCCTCCAACGGTGCCGAAATAGCCGAACAAGGATTGATTAAAGAACTGACCGAGAACGCCTCCAGCGCGAGCATTCAGATTGGCTTCCAATCGGCTTAGGTACGGCTTGCTGTAGAGATCGAGCAAACCCATACAGCAAACAAAAAACGCGAGGGTCCACGGCCACCGCCGGCGCAGGTACGAAAAGGGCGTAAAGAAACAGCCCAAACCGACCAGTAGCAGCAGCGCAGGAACCTCGTAGGCCGCGGCGCCCACCCACAACAGCCAATAGTAAGCCATCTTCGCTCCAAAGGGACCAACCCAGTTGTGGACCGATGGATTGGTCGGCTGTACGTTTTCCGCGACATCCCGGCGATCGTAGGAAAGCAGCGCGGCCAGCAATAAAACGGCAAACCCCATTAAGGCGAGGCCAAGAACGTCATTTAGGCCACGCGCCGGTTCGGAGTTGGTCGATGCTTTTCGCGCCATCGAGCCAGACTAACAGTTCGTTGCAACGAGTGACAAGCGACGATTGGAACCGATGGAGGGATCACCGGGCCGCTCTAAAGTCAGGTCGGTCTGGAGTGGCGGTGAGAATGGCGGCCATGAAATCCGAAGGCCGAAAGATGAAATCCGAGCGACCGCCCGAGCGGCAACTGGCGTTGTGGCGGGAAATGCGCGAATATACCCGCGATGATTGAGGCAACCGTTGATAAATCGGCTAATTTACTGAAGGTTCGCTACATCGGGCAAATCGGGCCTGAGGAATCAAAGCGCGGCGCAGAGCAGATAAAATTGCTTCTGGGCCAACTCCAACCTGGTTTTCGTTTGCTCACGGACATGCGCGCCCTCCAAACCATGGATCTCGGTTGTGTGCCGGACATTGAACAGGTGATGGATATGTGCGACGACCGAGGCATCGGATTGGTGGTACGCGTGATCCCCGATCCGCATAAGGATATCGGCCTGAACATCATGTCCTTGTTTCACTATCGTCGCGGCGTCCGAATCGTGACTTGCCAAAAACTCGAGGAGGCAGAGCGAATGCTCGCTGCCCCGACCGCTTAGCTTCTCTTTGGGCTCGACCCGTTCCAAGGAACCAGGAGTTCCTCGGCTTGGCGAGTCAGGAGGCTGCGGCGGACAGGAATTTCCGCGCACGGGCTGTGGGAGTTCTACCGCGCTACAAAACAAGGCGAACAGCCGCTCAGTAGCCTTGTTTCACCAGGAAGTAAATCGCAGCCATGAGGGAGATGCAAACCAAGGACATTAGCAGAGCCGAGCCGATGAAATAAGACGCCGCGATCATCAGCACTCCGCCGATCATTGGTGCCCAGGAACTTTGTTTCTTGCCGTAAATGAAATAGCCCATGCCCACCGAGCCCCAAATCAGCGAGGCAAACAAGAAATTCGCGTTAAACATTGGGCCGAACGTTGTTGGGTGTGCTCAG
>JANXQE010000150.1 GCA_025356925.1 Limisphaerales bacterium
CACCAGGTATTTCAACTTGTCGGCCTTCGTTAGGGGATTAACAATGACAAACACGCCCCCGGCCCACAAAGTCGCCCACAGCGCCACGACGCATTCAAGGGTATTGTCAGAGTAAATGACGACCCGGTCCCCTCTTGTGACGCCGCGCGAGATGAGCGCGGACGCGCACTTCCGCACGTGCAGCAGCAGCTCAGCATAAGTAACGCGTTGCTTTTCCGTGACTAACGCCTCTTTCTCAGGCCAATCATGCGCGGCCTGGAGCAAGCTATCGTGCAGCAGCCGCTGGAAGCGAGGTCTTGGCGGAAAGCCTTTAATCATAAACCGATTTTACGAGAACAATTTAACCCAGGTTGGTTCGCAGAGGCCCATTCGGACGACGTCTCGGCGCTCGTCCCGGACTACGGCCTCCTCGAGCAAGATCCCCTCCAGCTCGAAGCCAAACCTCGCATTGAGCTGCAGGTTCCGGATATTCGTATCCATGGAATACACGTAAACTTTATTAAACTTTCGCACCATGAATGCGTAGTATAAGAACAAAAATGTGGCGCGCTTGCCGATGCCCTTTCCTCGCATGTCGGCATCGCCTACGAGCTTCCTCATCTCCAGTTTTGCCGGGCCAAGGTCGATGCTCTCAGCCCCGATGATTCCGGCCAATTCATCCTTATAACGAATCGCAAAATACTCGCGCGTCGGGGCCACGAGATAACGAGACAACTCCTGCTCGGTTTGGGGAAACCTGGGGTAAAAGCTTTCTTGAGCCGAAGGCGACCGCAACCATGCGGCGACGTGGCCAGGCACGCTGGCGTCGATTGGCAATATGCTGACATCGTGCACAGCCAACCGCTTTTTCGCGCCCCAACTGTCGATCACGTCAGGGATTTTGAAAAACTGGCTATGGCAGCTCCGGTCGTCTTTTGTCTCCCCGTTCGCCTGCATTACGTTGTCGAGCAGGTGCCCGGCGACACTGAGCACTTGCGCTTGGGTAACCCCGTAATTGACCAACTCCTTATAAAAACTCCGGGTGACCAGCTTCAGCATCTGTGCCCGCTGTTCGTCCGAAACTGTTTTTGATTCAGCGTGTGTGGTCATGATGCTCGTTTTTGTTCCCTTTTTGAAGGTTGTCAAACCTGGTGAATAGCGAATCGAGGACGGGCCGTCTGCCGGCGGCCGACGCCCCGCACGTCATGTCTGCTCGCGCAAGAATCGAACTCCGTATCGGCGAAAGTACTGGATTACTTCTTCGGCAATATCATTTCCATTTTCAGATCTTTGTTTGGTCTCAATATCCGCCCAGGGAATCCCACGGCGTTGCAGCTCGCGGCGATCCCCGGTCGATAGTTTTCTGAGGCTCACCAGGAAGTCGAGGTTTCCCGTAACGTCGTTCAATGGGCTTTCTCTGGAAGAACCGCCCTCCGTCCAAACTCGCCATTGTTTCCGCCGCCCAACCCAGCCATTGCTTTTCTTCGATTCCACCGTGATGAGGTGCTCGTGCTGGCCACACGTCCAACCGTACCCCCGGAGAAACTCCAACATCTCGCTAAGGATCTCAGCAAATATCCGTTCCTTCTCGGGTTCTGAAACCGCCTGGGGAAAATAGGGAGGCTTGGCCACTACGGTTGCCGGCGACCCCACTGCCAGGCACCGTGCAGGGATGCTTCGATTCACGAGTGAGTTGCCGCCGATGACCGCTCCATCACCGATTTTCGCGCCCGCGACCACGAAAACCCGCCAGCCAATCGACGCTTGGTTCCCGATCTCGACCGGAAGGAAGTTAACCGGGTAGCCTTCGAATTTGCTTAACCACGAAGTATGCCCAAATACCAACCCATTGCCTCCGATGCAGGCATCGTCGCCCATCGTAATCGACCTCGCCGGATTTATAAAACTCATCTGCATAATCTGGCAGTTGCGCCCCACCACGAAGCGAGAGTCCGGAAACTGCAAACCCCCAACAAAAACCTGCTCATTAATCTTCGTTCCCTCGCCGATCTCCAGGTGCGGTGTGTCCAGCAGGGTCATCGATCCGATCTGAACAAACTTTCCAATGCGAATCTTCTTGCCTCGGATGATCGTGAGAAACCCGATCGTAGCGCCCTTACCGACCTCCACATCCTCACCGCAGATCACTGTGCCCAGGCCGATCCTGACCCCTTTGCCGATTCGATATCCCCGAAGCCGATAAACCCACTTCTTGAGAAACGACGGCAAAAACCCAAACACCAAAATCTCCCGAATGGGAAAGCGTGGCTGCGCCGTTAGCATAAGCAGCCAGAAACTCTCATTTCCTCAAAAGTAATCAAAGCTTCCCCGGGTCCATCAGCCATTGATCTTGTTGTTCTTTCGCAAAACCTCGAGCACGTCGTTCACGCTTTTCATCGCCGAAATCTCGCCGTTGCCCAGTAATACCCCGAATTTCTTGTCCAGGGCTGCCATGAGCGTCAGGACACCCAGCGAATCCCAGGCCGGAATCTCTTCCCGGAGGGTTTCGGCTTTGACCTGCTCTGGGTCTTGCTCAAACAGCCCAGCGATCCATCTAAGTGCTTCCGCGGTGTTCATACAGGGTTGGCACGCCATGGCCATGCCGTTCATGTTTAACCAGCCGTTCTTTCCTACGCTGACGCAGAATCTGTGCCAGCAGCCACTTCCACATGATTAAGAATCGCCTCCGATGGCAAATCCAACAGCGCCGACGCCCATGATAACCCCACCCCGTACGTCAACAGCAGCAACTGCAACCCACGGCCCGCCGGCCGGTTCAGTTTCCCTCTTGTGATCGTCAGCGGGACCGAAGGCCCGCCCGTGCTCCCGAATTCCTCGATCGTCAGCGGGATCTGTGGCATGGCCAGACCGCACTTGTTCGCCAGGTGCCGCATGATAAAAAGGTTCGACTGGTGGAAGATGAAATAGTCAATGGCCTCTTTGGCCACGCCGGCCGCGGCCAATGTGTCATTGAGCAAGGCCGGAACCCTTTTGAGCGTGAAGTTAAAAATGTTCGCCCCGTTCATGTGCACAAAATGCTTCGTTTGATCCTCGGGAAAACGGTCACGAAATCCTCCCCCAGGAATTATCAAATCCCGGGACCCAGTCCCATCGCTGTGCAGGCTGAACCACCATTTGCTTGCTTTATCCGGCCCGGACTTTTCGATCGCGGTCGCTGATCCGGCATCGCCGAAAAGCAGTGCCACGGCGCGATCCGACTGCCGCGCGAACCGGGTCGGAGTATCTCCATGGAGCACGAGAATGCGCCGGAATCCTGGACCCTGGAGCATCATGGCCGCCAGCCAGACCCCATACGCGTACCCTGAACACCCCAAGCCCACATCGAACGCTGCGCAGCCATCCGATAGCCCCAACTGCTGGTGGACCACACAAGCCGTCGACGGTAGAAAATAATCGGGACTCTGTGTCACCATGATCAGCCCATCAATGGTTTCCGGAGCCCAGTCGAGCGTCTTCAGGACGTCTTTGGCGGCCGCCAGACACAAATCGCTGCAGCAAATTGAATCATCCGCGGTGTGGCGGGTCTTGACGCCAGCCATCCGGACCACCTTCTCAACTTCATCTTTGTCAAAATTGGTGGCGTCCTTGAGATTATCAAAGCGCCGCGACGGGACGCTCGAGGTAATCGCCCGGATCGTTGCTGCCTGGGTAAATGTTACTGCCATAACTTAATCGTTGTTTACCGGCGAACGACCCGTAACGTGAGCGTTCTTCGGTTGAAATCCAAACTCAGCTTTTGGAACAAGCCCCTGCTTAAACGTCTGACCGCAGTTTCAAGCTCGCCTCTGCGCCGGAACTGCACCTTCTGTTCCAGGAAAGAACATTGCTCCGCGCTCAACTGCCAACCCGAGCTGGTACAATTCTCGACCATATGGCTTTCAGAATTGGTTTTCGGAATCGCAATGAGCCCCGGCTGGCGGATACACCAGTTCAGGGCCACCTGCGCCTTGGTCTTGCCGCATTCCTTCGCCACCTTGCCCAATGCGTCCTCCGGATCGCGCTCCAACACTCGTTGAAACGAATGACCCAGCGGGCTAAAACCAATCACCGTAATTCCATTGTCGCGGCAGTAAGGCAGCAGCCTCGGCTCAATCGTCCGATCGATCAAATTATACCGCAACTGCGTTGAAACGATCTTGTGCTTCCGCAAGGCCGCCTGCGCGCGCTTCATCTCCCCGATCGAAAAATTGCTTACCCCCAGAAACCTTACCTTGCCCTGTTCGACCAATTCCTCCATCGCTCCAATGGTTTCTTCCATCGGTGTTTTGGCATTGGGCCAATGCACCGAGTATAAATCGATGCAGTCAATGCCGAGCTTCTTCAGGCTCGTCTCGCAGCTCTTGACCACGTCCGCGCGCCGCCAATGATTCGTTTTATTAGCGACAAACACCTTGTCCCGAATGCCCTTGATCGCCTGCCCCACCACTACCTCAGCCTCCGCCTCCCCTGGAACCGGATTTTCGAACAACTCCGCCGTATCGATGAACGTTACCCCCAGGTCGATGGACTTGCGCAGCAACTCCGGCCCCGACCGGTACTCCCACAGCCCCACCCCGATCTCGGACACCTTCACACCCGTCTTCCCAATTTCTCTTAAGTTCATGATCAAAACCGAAATCGACTCGTAGCGCAGATGTTTAATCTGCTGGATCGCAGAATTTTATTATGCCCGCTCCCGACAATTCGAGCGGCACTCGCAGCCTCTAACCGTGATTACTCGCCCCTCAGGTAAAACCGTATCCTCACGCCTGCTGTGCCGATTCGTGTCATCAAGCCCGCGCAGGTCTGATTTTAGACCTCGACGAAAGAAAGAGGTGCTTATTCCTTTGATGCGATTACCGCCACGCAATCCGCCATTTGTAGGTTCCATTTCACCAAAAAGAATTGTGCCACATTGAAAAGCCGAGCGAAGGCCATAACGACCCGATTGCGACTCGTTGCTGTGGACCGGCCGCCAAGACCTCTCCACGCCATTGCGCTTTCGTAAATAACGGAAGTCGCGATATGAGGTAGGATTGAAACATTTCTGAACCCCGCTATTTCGAGGATCCGACGCAACGATTGCGCAGAGAACACGTGCAAGTGTCTCGGAGGTTCCAATCCGCGCCAATTCCTTTTGAAGATACGATGCCCCACGCTGCAGCTATTCGGTGTAGCCAAGATCAATCTACCAGAAGGTTTCAGAATCCGAGCACATTCGGCAAGTGTACCCACCGGGTCCGGAACATGTTCAATCACGTGGTTGAGTGTCACCGCGTCAAAACTCGCATCCGGATATTTTTGTTCCTCCACCGCTCCACAAGAAACCGGTAGTCCCCTTTGCTGAGCGACCGCCACGGCACCCTCATCAAAATCGACACCCTCCACCAGCCATCCAAGCTCGCGCATCAACATCAGCCAGTCTCCCGAGCCACACCCCACGTCCAACAAGCGGCCGTTAGGAAGAGCGGGCAGAAATCGTACCTCCGCCTCCAGGTCATGGCGACGCATCGGAAACAGGTATAAGAGCTTCCACAGATTTGCAGGCGGGTGAACGTTCCTATCGACCTCGTATCCGTACTGGCTTGCCCAGTACGATCGTTTCATCCCCTGGTAAACGCGCTTCAGCCGTCCTATCCTACCCGTGCCTGCTTGAGATTCATGCGTGTAGTACTCGGCATAGGCCTTCCCGATGTCTTCCTTCAAGGGCATCGGATCCAACCAAATCAACCCACAGTCGCGGTTGGAGCATTTCTTGAGATTCCATAAACCGGGAGCACCAAAAAGGTTATCGGCCAGTCCCCCATACGTCAACTCTCCTGCGTTGCCACACACCGCACAGGCTGGGGCAGGTGCCGTTCGGATGTGTCTTGGATCTCCTAGCTCAGAATTCATCTGAAACAAATATGAGAGTGATACCTGTGCCTGTCAGGCGCTCAGGCCCGAAGATTCGGTCTTCGCCGCCTCCCAGCGTCCGGACTCCTTGTTGTATTTCCTCACAACCCTTGCCGGAGCGCCAACGGCGACCGAAAAGTCCGGGATTGACGAATTAACCACCGAATTTGCCCCGATTACACAGTGCTGGCCAATCGTCACACCTGGAAAAACACAGGCATTTTGTCCAAGCCACGAGTGCCTGCCGATCGAGACGGGCCGTGGTTCCGTGATGCCCTGGTACATAATTGGCTCCTTCACATTCTCGAAGGCGTGCCCATGGTCTGAAATATAAACGTTTCGCGCCAGGAGTGCGTACTCACCAATCAGAACACTTTGGGCTGCGGAAATGGTTGCTCCCATCCCGATTCCAGCACCACGCTTCAGGATAAGTTTAGGGGACAATACTTCGTCCTGAGTGGATACCGCTTGGATCCAACAGTCACGATGTATCATCACATCCTCTTCAACGCTGATCGCCCCGAGATTACGATGACGGAATGGGGGCTCAATCCGAGAGCCCGCTCCGAATTGTTGGAATTGGCCGGCAATAAGACGAGTGAAGAGCCGTATCCGCAACCTCGACCACCGGTCCATAGCCGATTCCATAAACCCCCTTTGCACGGCACGCCATCTCGACATTTGAGGCTGTCTCATCCCTTCCAACAACATCGCGTTCGCTTCAAGGTGTCGCATCGACGATCCCCAGCGATGGCGGGACGGAGCTTTTCCTGTGAAGAAGCCTCCGCTTCCACTCCGACATCGAGTTCCTGTAAAGCGGAAAGCAACAAACCGCGGCGTTATTGAGAACGAAAAGACCGACGCAAATCCCGACAGAGCGCATGTTAACCGCAGCGAGAGACGCGGACAGCGTAAAGTGTACACAGACACCCAAGGCCGTCAGTACGCCACATGGGAGGTAAATTCCGAGCAGCTTGGACCGCGCCTCCGCACG
>JANXQE010000182.1 GCA_025356925.1 Limisphaerales bacterium
AACCAGGGGCGCGGCGTAAACGCCGCGCCCCTGCGCCGACAAAGCAATTAGGCCTGGGCTCCGGGTTAACTGGTGTGCGAAGGTTCTTTGCTTCGATCTCCGCCGCGGTCCGGGCCTCGGCCGCCTCGATCGCCGCTTCTGCGATCCGGGCGAGGGCCCCGATCTGGTCGGTTCTCTCCGCCGCGATCCCCACGGGGTTCGCCGCCGTGGTCGCCGCGAGGCTCTCCCTGCTCGTTGTGCTCGGGAGCGTGATCTTCAGGATTGGCCCCGGCGTCGGGTGAACCACCGCCCATTTGCTGATCGCGTTCCGCCATGGCGGCTCGACGGGACAGGCGCACCCTGCCCTTCTCATCGACGCCCAGGCACTTGACCCAAATCTCGTCGCCCATCTTGACGATATCCTCGGTCTGTTTGACGCGGAAATTGGCCAGCTCGCTGATATGAACCAGACCATCTTTGCCCGGGAGAAACTCGACGAACGCGCCGAAATCCTTGATCGTGACCACCCGCCCGCGGTAGATCTTGCCGATTTCAGCTTCGGCAGTCATGCCTGCGATCGCATCGCGGGCAATCTTCATGCCGTCCTCGGACACCGAGTAGATATTGACCGTGCCATCGTCTTCGATGTTGATTTCGCACCCGGATTCCTCGACCAGCTTCTTGATGTTCTTGCCGCCGGGCCCGATGAGCGCGCCGATTTTCTCCGGGTTGATCCGGATCGTCTCGATCCGCGGAGCGTACTTGCTGATTTCCTTGCGCGGCGCGGCCAGGGTCTTGGCCATCTCCGCCAGGATATGCAGGCGCGCCACCCGCGCCATCTCGACGGCCTCCGTCATGATGCTCAGCGGAAGCCCGCGCAGCTTGAGATCAAGCTGAAAACCCGTCACGCCTTTTTCCGTCCCGGCGATCTTGCAGTCCATATCGCAGAAGGCATCTTCCCAGCCGATGATATCCGTCATCAATTTGTAGCGGGAAATCTTGTCATTGCCATCGTGATCCGTGCAGACGCCGATGCTGATCCCGGCCACGGGCCGAATCATCGGCACCCCGGCATCCATCATCGCCAGGCAACCACCGCAAACCGAAGCCATCGAAGTCGAGCCGTTGGACTCCATGATCTCGCTCGTGATCCGGATCGAATAGGGATACGTCTCCACCGGCACCATCGGTTCCAGGGACCGTTCCGCCAGGGCCCCGTGCCCGATCTCTCGCCTGCCCGGCCCGCTAATCCGGCCGGTCTCGCCGACCGAGAAGTTTGGAAAATTGTAGTGAAGTATGAATTTCTTCTCGGTCGCTCCGCCGGTGTAAGAATCAAATTCCTGGGCGTCCTCGCCGGTGCCGAGGGTGCACAGGGTCATGGCCTGAGTCTCGCCGCGCTGGAAAATCGCCGAGCCATGAGCGCGCGGTAACACGCCCACTTCACTGAAAATTGGCCGGACGGTTTGGAAATCCCGTCCATCGAGCCGCTTGCCATGGGTCATGATCAAGTCGCGGACGGCTTCCTTCTGGATGTAATAGAAGGCATCCTTGAGGACAAACTGGGTCACCTTATCCGCGCCAAATTTCGCAATCAGCTTGGTGCTGATCTCTTCGGTGATCACGGCCACGGCCGATTCACGCGCCAGCTTGGCTGGCGTGAGCAGCGCGGTAACGATGCGGTCGCCGGCCAGCGATTTGGCTTCGTGCAGGATCTCCTCCGGGACAATGGTCAGGTTGATCTGGCGTTTGGCTTTGCCGGCTCGCGCCGCCAAATCTTTTTGCGCCGTGATGGTCGGCTGAATCGAGTCGTGGGCGAATTTCAAGGCCGCGTTGAAGTCGGCCTCGGGAAGTTCCTTGGCGGCGCCTTCGAACATGACCAGGTCGGTTTCATTGCCGACATAAACCAGGTCGAGATCGCTGTCCACCATCTGGGTGTGAGTCGGATTGGCGACGAATTGGCCGTTGATCCGCCCGACACGAGCGGCTCCAATCGGACCGGCCCAGGGAATATCGCTGACCATCAGCGCCGCTGAGGCGCCAACCAGCGCCAGCATGTCCGGGTCGTGTTCGCCATCCGCGCTCAGCACGATGCACTGGACCTGCACCTCGTTGTACCACCCTTTCGGGAACAACGGCCGAATCGGCCGATCGATCAGCCTCGACGTCAGGATTTCCTTCTCGGTCGGCCGCCCTTCACGCTTGAAATAGCCGCCGGGAAACTTCCCGGCCGCGGCCGCCTTTTCACGGTAATCCACTGTCAGAGGGAAGAAATCCTGGCCGGGCTTGGCCTTGGCAGCGCCAACGGCCGCAACGATGACAATTGTTTCGCCCAGTTGAACGGTTACAGCACCGTCAGCCTGCTTGGCGATTTTTCCGGTTTCGATAATGATCTGCTTGTCCCCAATCGGGGCGGTAGCTTTTTCTGGCATAATGTACTTTCCCATCCATCGCCACCGAGGAACTTCAGTAAACTCCGAATGCCTTCGGAGCTGAATGAAATTTCCCAGCGCAATGGATTCTTAAATAGCGCGAAGGTTTAAAACAGCGAATCGAGCCGTTCGCGCGTACCAGCTCGACTTAATCGAAAAAAGAGGAGATCCCAATTGTCCCCCGCACTTACAAGGACAACTGGTTCTACCACAGCTACTTGCGCAGCTTGAGCTTCTTCGTGACAGCCTGGTAGCGGGTGAGGTCGGTAGTCTGGAGATAATCCAACAGACGGCGGCGCTGGCCAACCATCATCAACAGCCCGCGACGAGATCCATGGTCCTTGAGGTTCTTTTGGAGGTGCTCGGTAAGGTGGTTGATCCGTTGCGTGAGCAACGCGATCTGCACGTCGGCCGAGCCGGTGTCTCGCTCGTGGAGCTTAAAGTCGGTGATGGTTTTTGCTTTTGCTTGCATGTGCTTTGCTTCGTCCGATCAATCTTTTCTCAGTATTAATCTGGAAATGTAGGTTTTCGCCCAGGCACTGTAAAGAAGATTTAGCCCGTTTAAAACACGCTTCCCAACCCCCCTGCTTCGGTTCTACGCTCCTCATCGATACCGTTCCTGTTCCCTTGAGAGCGTTCTCCAAACAACCCCTGTTGCTTGTGCTCTGCGTCCTGGTGCTGGGCGCGGGCGTGACTGTTGTGTGGCTCACCGCCCCGTTTCCCTGGGAGGATTCAACCGACCTTCGACAATCGGGCGGCTCTGAGACCTCAAAGCGGAGCGCGTGGCTCGAAACCCGGGAGTTGGAGGCAAACAAAACTTTCTGGGGCGCGGAGATGCTGGCCGAGAGCTGCGGCCGGACCCTTGAAACGCTTTGGGATTCGGTTAACGCTACCACCAATAGGCTAAGGCTGATCGCCGACTTTCCGCTTCAGGAAATCGTCTTGCCGGAGTGGGGACCGCTGCAACGCCTCCCCCATGAAATCGAACTGCGCGAAGGTGTCGGACCCGGCGAGAAATTGTCGTCCGACCAGTGGCGCCAGTGGGTCGAACGCTTAAGCAACGAAGGCTGGCGCCTGGAGAACATCGAGTTTCGCCACAATCGTTTCGACACCAACGCCGCAGGGCAACCCTGGCAGAGTCAGTTTTGGTTCTCTGCGCACCTCACCAACTCTGCGCGAGCCGAGAGGGCCATGCTC
>JANXQE010000221.1 GCA_025356925.1 Limisphaerales bacterium
TGCGGCAACACCGACGTAATAGGTTTTGGCATCGGTTTAGAAGGTTTTTCCTGGCAAGGTCAACGGGGTGAGGGGAGCCTGATCCCGTTCTTTTCCCAATCGAACTTGCCGGCGGGTCTCAAGCTGAATAGCTTCCGGCCATGTCGAATGAACAAGACTTGGGCGGCGACGTGCGATGCAATAAGCTTGGCCCCACATGCTAGCCGGGGCGCGCATCGAACCCTGGCGTCATTGCCAGTCGAACGAGGAATCTGCCACACCGGGATGCTCCCACCTTGGCTTGGATGCGCAACGATTGGAGCAACTTGCCGCCGACCGGACGCTTCAAACCTGTGAGCGGTTTTCTGCGAATGATTTTTACGGCCATGCCGAGGTTCTCAAACAGCATGCCGGACTCCCCGCGCAATTTTGCCTGCCCGGGGTGTATCCGCACGGTCTCGGGTTCGCCGTCAAGGTTTGGGACCTGGAAGCAACGCACCCGCTGCCGAACCTGCTCTTGTACTCGGCACTGCACCGTGAGACTTTTGCCAAATTTTGCGCCAAACCCGCCTTCCTCATTGGCGCGCCTGTCTTTTACGCGGAACGGTTACTCCACAATGAACTGACGGACGTGCGCGCCCAAGCTTCCGGCACGGTGGTTTTTCCCAGCCACTCGACCCACCACGTTACTGCTTACTTCAATCTGCCGGAATTCATTGAAAAACTCTGCCGTTTGCCGGCCGAGTACCAGCCGGTCGAAGTCTGCTTGTATTGGCGAGATATCCAATTAGGCCGGCATCAGGATTATTTGCAGGCAGGCTTGGCCTGCACGACCGCCGGACACATCTTCGACAAAGAGTTCATGCTGCGACTGGTGCGGATTCTGGCGGGGCGCCGGCGCGCCTTGGCTAATTGTCTGGGCACCTCATTTCTTTGCGCTGGAGCACTGGGGTTATCCGTCGAGTTGTTCGATCAACGACAGACTTACGAGGGTGCCCCGGAATTTCTATCGCTTCTCGGCGCGCCATCGTCGTCTTTCGCGCGCCGGTTGTATGAGGCGGCGGCCCTCCCGGCCGACGAGCGGCACGTCAGGATTGGAGAACTGACCCGTCAAGGCATGGGTGCCGACGCCGTCATGGAGCCGGGACCGCTTAAGGCACTTCTCGAAGATCTCGCGGCACGGATTAATTTCAAGAAGCTGGGAAAGCCGGCGACCTTCTCGGCTTGGGCGAGCGCCACATCCAAAAAGGCGCTCCGTTCGCTGTCCAAGAGGCTGAAGCCTCTGCGAGGGCGACCGTCGGATGGTCACTCACCCTTGGCGCGGGGCTCCACTTCAGCCGGTTCGTCAATCGAGTTTTCCGAACTGAATGACACGAAGGCACGACGAACGTTGCGCCGTGGTGTGGATTACGAGCGGGCGCTCCATTTTTTGCGGCGCCACCAACCTGTCTTTGCGCTGGAAGCGGTAAAGGAGGAATTGCGCTATTTTCCGGATCACAATGAAGCGCGCACACTTTCCCAGAAACTCGCGCGCAAGCATAAGCCTCAGGCAGTATCGGGCGATGCAGGGTTGCAGGAGCTAAGACGGGCGATTGGGCCGTTCACCATGCTCGGCGCGGCGTCCCTCGAATCTCTGTATCAATTGGCCAAGCAGGTTTGCGAAGAGGATCTCCCGGGCAATTTTGTGGAGTGTGGTGTAGCGGCTGGAGGCTCCTCGGCCCTCGTGGCGGCGGCGCTGACTCGCTACAGCAAGCTCCCGCGTAAACTCTTCGCTTGCGACACTTTCGATGGAATGCCCGAACCGTCCGAGTTTGATCGTTTCGCAGGAGTTCCAGCCAACCAGACAGGATGGGGCGCGGGCACTTGTGCTGCACCGGTTAATTCGTTGCGCGCCATCTGCAACCAACTCAGGGTGATTGGCAGGATCGAGCCTCTCAAGGGTTTGTTCGCGCAGACTCTGCCGGCTTCCCGGGCGCTCATCGGGCCGATCGCTTTTTTGCAGTTGGATTGTCGTTGGTATGTATCTACCTCCGAGGTTTTGAGGGCCCTTTTCGACCAGGTAGTTGAAAGAGGGCGAA
>JANXQE010000240.1 GCA_025356925.1 Limisphaerales bacterium
CGGATCGTTACGGACCAGCACATGCAGAGCAGCGTGCCACATGTTTACGCCGCGGGCGATTGCACCGGCCTGCATGCGATCGTGCATATCGCCATTCAACAGGGGGAAGTTGCCGCCCACAACATCGCGCATCCGGACCGCAAGAAGCGAATCGACTACCGGCTGCTCAGCGAAATCATTTTCACCGAGCCTCAAGTCGCGGTGGTTGGTCTTACGGAGAAGCGCGCACACGTGAAGAACATCAACTATTCGATGGCGAAATATCCGTTCAATGACCATGGGAAGTCGCTCATCATGGACGCCGGGGACGGTTTCGTGAAGCTCCTGGCGGATCCGCTCACCGGAGAGATCCTGGGTGGATGTTGCGTGGGGCCGGTTGGGGGCGAGCTGATTCATGAGATCATCGCCGCGATGTTCAAGCACATGACGGTGCACGAGTTGGCCGCCATGCCGCACTACCATCCCACGCTTGCAGAAATTTGGACGTATCCCGCGGAGGAGTTGGCGGGGGGGATGGTTTGAACTGCGGAAACCCATGCCCACTGCTGAGAATACGTTATTGGAATTGGCGCGCATCACTGGCGGGGAAAACCTGCTGACCAGCCAGGAAGATCTCATCCCGTACTCCTTCGACGGCACGGCTGCGCTGCAGCAAATGCCGGGGTGCGTCGTCTTTCCGAAAACCACGGAGCACGTGGCCGCTATCTTGCGGTGGTCGAACCAAACGAAGACGCCCGTGGTGACGCGCGGCTCAGGCACAGGGCTGAGCGGCGGCAGCTTGCCGATAAAAGACTGTATTGTTCTGTGTCTGGTCAAAATGGACCAAATCCTGGAACTCGATCGCGCGAATCTCACCTTGCTCTCAGAGGCAGGCGTGGTTACTCAATCGATTTCCGATGCCGCCGGTGCCGCGGGGCTGTTCTATCCGCCCGACCCGGGTTCGATGAAGATTTCGACGATTGGCGGCAATGTCGCGGAAAACTCGGGCGGGCTGCGCGGGCTCAAATACGGCATTACCCGTAATTATGTTATGGGCCTGGAGGCCGTGCTGCCTGATGGAGAGATTCTATGGACGGGCAACAAATGCGTGAAGGATGTCGCGGGGTACTCACTGAAGGATCTCTTCATCGGTTCGGAGGGAACACTCGGGGTGATAACGAAGGTTCTACTCAGATTGCTTCCCAAGCCCGCGGCAAAAACCACGATGGTGGCCACTTTTTCTCAGATGGAGCGGGCGGCTCAAACGGTGTCCGACATCATCGCGGCCAGGATCATCCCGTGCACGCTCGAATTTCTTGATCGAACCACGATTCATTGCGTCGAAGATTTTGCCAAGGTCGGGCTGCCGTTGGATTGTGAAGCGCTACTGCTCATGGAAACCGATGGCCATCCGGCCGCGGTGGCTGATGAGGCGGCCCGCATGGAGCAAATCGCGAGGGCCAATGGCGCGGTCGAGGTCCGCGTCGCCAAGGACGAAGCCGAGGCCGCCGCGTTGGCCACCGCTCGGCGGAGTGCGTTCTCTGCGCTGGCGCGGGTTGCGCCCACTACCATCCTCGAAGATGCCACAGTCCCACGGAGTGAGTTGGCCGGAATGATCCGGTTCGTAGCTGCCGTGGCGACCAAGTATCGATTACGCATTGGCACCTTCGGCCACATGGGTGATGGCAATTTGCACCCGACCTTCCTGACCGATGAGCGGAATAAGGAAGAGATGCATCGCGTGGAGGAAGCCTTCAAAGAGATATTCGACGAAGCGATTCGCTTGGGCGGAACCATTACCGGCGAGCACGGAGTCGGCGTAGCCAAAAAGTCAATTTTACCGAAGTTCGCCGGGAACGCGCAGATGCGTGTGATGCGGGAATTGCGCCGCGCGCTGGATCCGAACGGGGTTTTGAACCCCGGGAAAATGTTCGACTGATATGAGCGACACCGTTGGCGGCTCAAACAGACCCTTCAGGCGGATTCGATTATGCCCTCGACGAAAGCTGGCGCGCGTTGCGGATCGCGTTCGATGAGGTCCTCCAGCTCGCATCTCAAGGACCTGGATTACTCCGTGGTGCAGCAATGCATGCACTGTGGTTTATGCTTGCCCAGTTGCCCGACGTATGTGGCAACAAAAGTCGAGCGGCACAGCCCGCGCGGGCGCATCGCATTGATGCGGGCGATTGCCGATGAGCGGCTGGAGGTTAGCCGGACGTTTGGGGAAGAAATGTATTTTTGCTTGGGCTGCCTGGCCTGCATGACGGCCTGTCCGGCGGGGGTGAATTACGCGGAATTGTTCGAGCACGCCCGAGCTGAAGCCGAAGCCAGCGGTGTATTGCGTTCGCCGCGGCGCAACCTGATACGGGCGGTGGCCATCCACTGGTTGTTTTCGAACATGAACCGGCTGCAAACGGTGGGCCGATTACTGCGTTTGTACCAACAACTCGGTCTGCAAGATCTGGTCCGGCGCAGTGGGGTGCTAAAACTGCTGCCGAAGCGCCTGCGCGAACTGGAAGCGAGCACGCCCGAGATCCAGCGTTACTTCTCTTCGGAACTGATCCCGACAATTACGGCCCCGGCCGGCCAAAAACGTTACCGCGTGGCCATGCTGACCGGGTGCGCGCAGGACTTGATTTTCAGTGATGTTAACCGGGACACCGTCGAGGTGCTGGCACGAAACGGTTGCGAGGTCGTCACGCCTGCCGAGCAGCTTTGCTGCGGTTCGCTCCATGCCCACAACGGTGAGTGGAATTCGGCCCAGGAATTGGCGCGTAAACAGATCGATCGGTTTCCACCCGAACAGTTCGATGCGATCATCACGAACGCCGGTGGCTGTGGTTCGCATCTCAAGCACTACCATAAACTGCTGGCGGACGATGCGGTTTACGCCGAGCGGGCGAAAATCTGGGATCAGAAGGTTAAAGACATCCACGAATGGCTGGATCAGATCGGCCTCGAGCCTCCAGGCAAGGGTGCCCCTGGCGGGGTGGTCACGTACCATGAGTCTTGTCACCTCGCCCACGGGCAGAAGATCACCGCCGAACCGAGGCGGCTCCTCCGGGCGATTCCCAACCTGCAATTGGTCGAGCTGCCTGAAAGCAATTGGTGTTGCGGCAGCGCCGGGATCTACAATCTCCTCCAGCCAGAGATGGCGAATGATTTGCTCCAACGCAAACTCCGGCACATCCGGTCCACCGGGGCAACGGTGGTGGCCACTGGCAATCCCGGGTGTCTGCTGCAATTAATTAATGGCGCTAAACAGGAAGGGCTTCCGCTTCGAATTGTGCACCCGATCACTTTGCTCGCCGAAGCGTATCGGCGATCATGAAAAGTCCATCCCGGTCCAGGTCAGAAGTGGTGTCGATGCTGGCCGATCCCGGCATCATTGCTGTGGTCCGGGCCCAAAGGCCTGACCAGGTCATTCCCATGTCGCAGGCGCTCATCGCGGGTGGTGTGGTCGCGATTGAAATCACCATGACCACGCCCAACGCGATAGACGCCATCCGGGAGGCTTGCGAATTGACCGGCGACCGGGCGCTATTTGGGGTGGGAACCGTGCTGGATGTGGATACTTGCCGAGCCGCTCTCGCGGCGGGGGCGGAGTTTGTGGTGACACCAATCTGCCGGACCGAGCTCATCGCCATCGCCCATGCCGCCGGCCGGCCGATTATGATCGGTGCGTACACTCCCACCGAAGCCCAGCTCGCGCACGAAGCGGGAGCTGATTTCATCAAGATCTTTCCCGCCGACACGCTCGGTCCGGGCTACATGAAGAACATTCGCGCTCCGTTGCCCCATCTGCGCATCGTGCCCACCGGCGGGGTGGACGTCCAGAACGTTGGTGACTTTCTTAAGGCCGGGTGCGTCGCGGTGGGCGTTGGCTCCTCGCTCGTTTCGGCCAAAATCTTGCGCGAGGCAGATTGGCCGGCCCTGACGCGAAAGGCGGCGGAGTTTGTCGAAGCGGCGAGGAACGCGAAGGCATAATCATGGCGCGCAGGCTTTCCAGCACAATGCCACGAGGAGCTGCCTCGCGAAAGTCAGATACAGAGCCGACTTTTTGTCCTGTCCCGCAGGGACATGCGAAAATAGCCCACCCATTTATGGGTGGGTTTCGGACGAGCCTAAACCCGCAAGTCCCGCCAGGGACGAAAGAATCGACCCGGTTTTCCGAACCGTCCAGCGCTCAGCCATTTGAGAACGTCTGGGATCTGCAGTCCCTAAAGGGACTGCCGAACCGGTTTGCATCGTTCCACCCACCTTTGAAACGGTGGGCTATTCTCATTCATCCCGACAGGATGATGCCGCTCAAATCCTGGTTGCATTGGCAAGAATGTCCGCGCGCCGGGATGCGTTAATGGGTCGTCAACTCTTTGAGGAGGAAGGTATAGGCCAGGGCGGACATGTAGGCCGCCTGTTTATTATTGGCTGCTCCGCCGTGTCCTCCTTCGATGTTCTCGTAGTACAGGATGTCATGACCCTGCTCCTTCATCTTTGCGACCATTTTCCTGGCGTGACCCGGATGAACCCGATCGTCCCGGGTAGAGGTTGTGAACAGAACGCGCGGGTATTTTTTTTCCCTGACCACGTTTTGATAAGGCGAATACTTGCTGATATAGGCCCACTCCTCGGGCTTATCAGGGTTGCCATATTCATCCATCCAACTGGCTCCGGCGAGGAGCTTGTTGAACCGGCGCATATCCAAGAGGGGCACCTGGCAAACCACGGCCTTAAATAAATCGGGCCGCTCGGTCAGCATCACGCCCATCAACAAACCGCCATTTGATCCGCCCTGGATCCCGAGATGCCCAGGGGAGGTCACCTTCCGCTTGATCAAATCTTCCGCCACGGCGATGAAATCATCGTAGGCGCGCTGCCGGTTCTGTTTGCGTGCTGCCTCGTGCCATTTGGGGCCAAACTCCCCGCCACCGCGAATGTTGGCTAAAACGTAGACACCGCCCCGCTCTAACCAGGCCGAGCCGACTGAAGCGCTGTACCCCGGCAACATGGGGATTTCGAACCCGCCATAGCCGTAGAGCAGGGTCGGGTTCTGACCTTCCAGCGACAAGCCCGTGCGACCAACCTGGAAGTAAGGCACCTTCGTCCCGTCCTTGGAGGTGGCCTCGTGTTGCGTGATTTTCAGCCCGGAGACATCGAAAAATGAGGGCAAGCTTTTCAGCTTCTCCCGCTGCGTCTGGCCAACGGTTCCCAGGTAAAGGCTTGAGGGAGTTAAGAAATCGGTGAGGGTGAGAAAATAATCATCCGATTCATCTTGGTCGATTCCGTTAATGCCCGCCGAGCCAAACTCCGGGGCTTCCAAAGTGAGCTGTTTCCATTGACCTTCCACACGGTGAAGCGCGTAGAGCTTGCTTCGCACATTCTCGAGCACGTTGAGCAGCAGAAAGTTCTTGGTATCGCTCATCGATTCGAGACTGGTTCGCTCACCAGGGGTGAACAGACTCTCGAAGTGGTGCTCACCGCGGAAAAAGCCGTCGAAATCATTAGCCAGCAGTGACCCAGCCGGGTAGAGCTTGCCATCGATGCTCCAATCGGTGCGCAGGCGGAGCAGGAGTTGATCTTCGAAAGTGCTAACCATCGCGTCATCCGGTTTTTCGATTTTCATCCATTGTTCGCCGCGGCGAATGAAATCCTGACTGGTGAAGAAGGTCGTGCCGCGAGTGATGAATTCATAAGTGTGGCCGTGATCATGCACCACCGAAGCATCGACGCTGACATCCTCCGGTTTGCCCTCGAACACGATCTTCGCCTCCTTCAGTGCCGTGCCGCGCGTCCACTCCTTGATGACGCGTGGATATCCTGAATCGGTCAGCGTCCCGGGGCCAAAATCGGTACCGACATAGAGCGCGTCTCGGTTTCGCCAGGCCACCTGGGTTTTGGCTTCGGGCAAATGGAAACCACCCTCGACGAACTGCTTCGATTCCAGGTCAAATTCGCGCACCACCACCGCGTCAGCGCCGCCGTGAGATAGCAATAAGAGGCATCGATCATACGTTGGATAGAGCACATCGTAACCTTTCCAGACCCAATTCTCTTTCTCGGCGGAAGACAAATGGTCCAGATCCAGCACGATTTCCCAAGCCGGCTCGGGTTTCTTGAATTCCTGCAACGTGGTGCGGCGCCACAGGCCGCGCGGATTGCTCTGGTCGCGCCAGAAGTTGTAGTACCACCGACCGTGTTTTGCGACATAAGGGATTCGCTCCTTGGAATCCATGATCGAGAGTAGTTGTCGGCGAATTGGCTCGAACTCCGGCGCGGATTCCAGCTCGTTCGTGCTGAGGGCATTTTGCTGTCGCACCCAGGTTAGCGACTGCTCGGCGGTCACCTCCTCCAGCCACAGATACGGGTCAGCGTTTGTATCGCTGTTGGAAACCCTGGGAGGAGACAAGCTTGCCGATTCCTGGGTCTCAGCTCGAGCCAGGCCCAGGGCGAACCAGAGGAAGCAGAGCCCGATCGCGTGAACGATCCAGTTGCATTTGGCGATTGGCATTGTCATAGGCGCCAGTATCGCAGAATCGTGACCAAAGGGAAGAGAGCAACGGCGCGCGACACCACTTTTCCACGGCAGCGTGGACTCGGCCGACCGGACGGATTTTAGAAAACCAGGGTGCGGATTATACCAGCCCAGGGCCGAGGTTCGGGGTCCCTCAACCAATCGCCATCCTCCGCGCCCGAGACGCGATTCGTCGCGCGTCACGTCCCCTCCCAAATCGGGGCTAATTTGTGGCTGGAATTTCGCAACCTGAGGCTCTAACCTTGGGCGATGACCTCGACCAACTACCGGGTGCGTCGCGCCACGCTGGATGACCTTGGCCAATTGATGGCGCTTTGGCAGTCCATGCATTACCCCGCAAATGATTTGGCCAAGCGGATTACGGAGTTCCAGGTGGCCGAGAATGCGGATTTGACGATCGTCGGGGCGGTCGGCTTGCAGATCATCGATCGCCAGGGCCGTGTGCACAGCGAGGCATTCACGGATTTCGCCCTGGCGGATACCTTGCGCCCGCAGCTCTGGGAACGGCTGCAGTCGGTCGCAACCAATCACGGTCTGGTCCGTCTCTGGACCCAGGAGCAGGCGCCGTTCTGGAGTCGCCGCGAACTGGGCAACGCCGACGCCGAGGCGTTGGAGAAACTTCCCGCTGCCTGGCGCGCGCTGACGGGACACTGGCTTACCCTTAAACTCAAGGAAGATCTCGAGGAAGTGATCTCGGCGGACAAGGAGTTCGCGCTATTCATGGAGTCCGAGCGGCAGCGGACCCAGCGATCGTTTCAGCAGGCGCGGGCGCTCAAGTTCATCGCCACGCTCGTCGCGCTGGCCGTGTTGGCGCTCGTCATGGTTGGGGCATTTATCGTCATCCGGAAAAATCCCCAACTGCTCCATCGTTGAGGGAAGCGTGGACTTCGTCGGCGTGATAAGAACTGCGCACCATTGGGTCGCTGGCGACGTGCATAAAACCCAGGTTCCTGGCCTGCTGGCCGTAAACCGCAAACCTTTCCGGGCTGACAAACTCGACGACCGGCAAATGCTGGAGGGTCGGTTGGAGATATTGGCCGAGGGTTAAGATATCGCATCCCGCTTGGCGGAGATCCCGCAAAGCCGTGGCTAGTTCCACTTCGGTCTCGCCCAGGCCAAGCATCAGCCCCGATTTGGTGTAGATCGAATCGCCGCGTCTTGACTTCACCTTGCTCAAGACGCTAAGCGAGCGGTCGTACGTGGCTCGCGAGCGAACCGAAGGCGTCAGGCGCCGGACCGTCTCGAGGTTGTGATTGAAAATATGGGGCTCGGCGGCCAGCACCAGGTCGATGGAGGAATCGCGATCATTGAAATCGGGCGTTAATACTTCAATCACGGTCCCCGGATTCAATTCTCTGACCGCGTCGATGGTTCGCCCAAAATGTCCGGCCCCACCGTCGGCCAGGTCGTCCCGAGCCACCGCGGTGATGACGACGTGTTTGAGGCCCATGCGGCGGGTCGCTTCCGCCACTCGCTGGGGTTCGTCGGCCTCGAGCGCGAGCGGCTTCGCCGTGGTGACGGCGCAAAAGCCGCAGGCGCGCGTGCAGCGGTCGCCGGCGATCATGAAGGTTGCGGTGCCCTTGCTCCAGCATTCCCAGTGGTTTGGGCACTTCGCGCTCTGGCAGACCGTATGCAAATTCAGTTCATCCAGCAGGGCGCGGGTGTGAGCGAACCCATCCGTCGTGGGCAGGCGGATGCGCAACCATTCAGGCAGGCGCGGGCGCGCGAGCGGCTCAACGGGCTTCGGTGCGGGCATTCTTTCGTTCCAGTTTAGTCCAAAAATCCGCCAGTTGATCCGGGCCGAAGTCCGCCAGGATCTCGCCATCGACATCGATCACCGGCGCCAGGTCCTGTCCGGAAAGGCGAATCATCTCATCGAACGCGGATTCGTCAGCAATAACGTCCACTTTTTCGTACGCCACGCCATGGTCATCCAGCCACCTCACCGCTTTGTCACACCAACCGCAATAGGGTTTGATAAAAAGCCGGATGCTTCGAGGTTTCACGTCCATACTGTCCCAGACCTGGCCTGGTTTTTCAACCGCCGATCTGCGTCCGATACTGTTCCGGACTCAGCAAGGCGTCGGCTTCGGATGGTTTCGAAAGTTTGATTTTGTAAAACCAGCCGCCCGCGTAAGGTTCGCTGTTGACCTGCGCGGGGTTGTCGACCACCGTCTTGTTCAC
>JANXQE010000272.1 GCA_025356925.1 Limisphaerales bacterium
CGGGACACAGGCCGTCGGTCGACTCAAATCCTATTGGCATTAGCCTGGAAAGCCCGCGCTATTTTTGGGGGCATCGTCGAGATGCGCCCTTGGCGCGGGGGTGCCAGCGAGCCGGCGCGGTGCGTAGCTGAGCAGTTCGAAAACTTGCGCTACGGGAGCCCTCAGAACGACCGCACGCGATAGAATCGTTTCGCTTTATTGGTTGATTGAGGGTCGATGACTTGGTAGCGACCCGATAAGTACCCGGACCAGCACTCGTCTTCCCTTGCTCAGCAGCGCAGTGTGCGACTAGTGTTGATGGAATAGAAGTTCAAAAACGTTTGCATGAAGCTGTCAGTAAAGAGTGACTACGCCGCCCGAGCAGTGCTGGGCTTGGCGCGGCACTACTCAACTGGCACGGCGCTGCGCGTTGAAGATTTGGCCACGGAACAAGGAATCCCAAGCAGTTACCTGGTTCAGATTCTCATCGAGCTCAAGGCCCAGGGCATCGCGCGGAGCTTGCGCGGAAAGGAAGGTGGTTATCTACTCGCCAAACCTCCCGCGGAAATCAGTTTGGGCGATGTGTTGCGGGCCGTCCACGGCACCGTGTTTGACACACCGGCTCTCACGGACCCGGAGTGCCCGCCGGAACTCCGTCGCGCCTGGCATCGATTACAGGCCACGCTGGACGCAGCCGCCAACGGTGTTACGTTCCAAAAGTTATTGGAGGAGAGTTCCGAAAAAGAGAAGATGTATTACATCTGACAGGGGCGGCAGGAAAGCGGGAAACCTCAGGGTTCAGGCCAGGGAGCGAATATCAAATCTTCGTAAAACCAACGATACGGCAGACTAAACCTCTGAGCTAAGGCTTGGTCCGCAAAAGTTCTTTAACCTTGTTCGGGTCGCTGGTGGGTGCCTGGCAGGCGGTTCCGGTGCAAACATAAACCACGGCGCCATTCCGCGCCGGCAAGCTCTTGGCAAAGGCTTCAATCGGGCCAGCATTTCCCAGGACCAAACTATTCGGCCGATAAACCGAGTGAATTGCCCGAATTAAGGTTTGTGTCTCTGGCCGGGCAGGCTCGCCTGCGACAACCAATCGAGTGGGTTCATCGAGCGCAAAATCCAAAGCCTGGAGCATATAGGGCACGGCCTGCGGCAATCGCTCGAGGCGGGAGGCAAACCGGCGCAGGGTTTTTTGAGCAGCCTCGACCAGGTCGTCTCGGCCCGTAATGCGTCCGAGCTTAAGAAGAGCCAGGCAGACCACAGAATTGCCGGAAGGCTCAGCACCATCGTAATCCTCTTTGAGCCTCAGAATCAGGTCGGAGGCTCCGGCGGCGGTTTGCCAGAATCCGCCCAGATCGGCGTCGTAAAACCGCGTCAGCGCGGCCTCGGCCAGCGCCAGCGCGAACTCCAAGTGCTTCGGTTCCAGGGTCGTTTCGTAAAGGTCAACCACTCCCGCCAGCAGGAAACCGTAACCCTCCAGCAACTGCACCGCGTCGCGCTCGCCGTCTCGCCAGCGATGATAAAGCGTTCTGGTGGGGGCATCCCAAAGTTTGACCAATAGGAAAGCGAGGTTTCGCTCGGCGGCTTCGCGATAACGTCGCTCACCCAAGACAGCGGAGGCCCGCGCCATCGCCCCCATCATTAACCCGTTCCAGGAGACCAGGATCTTGTCATCCAAATGCGGACGCACGCGCCGGGCGCGCGCGACTAGCATTTTCGTTTTTGCGGACCCCAGCAGTTCCAGATCACCGGGCCCAAGGTCAGGCTCCGCGACACTCAGTACATTCTGTTTGGCCAGGGGTTGAGGATGGCTGTGATCGATGAAATTGCCCTGCTCCGTAATGCCAAAATATCTGGTGGCTACATTGAATTCTTCCGCCGTGAGCAATTTCGACAATTCCTCTCGCGTCCAGCAGTAGAACTTCCCTTCATGCCCCTCGCTATCGGCGTCCTCCGCAGAGTAAAAGCCGCCGTCGGGATGAGTCATTTCCCGCAGGACGTACTCGAGGATATCGCGAACCACGTCGGCGTGCCGCGAAT
>JANXQE010000397.1 GCA_025356925.1 Limisphaerales bacterium
CGGCCCGGCCACGGTGCGGACGGGTCACAATCCGGTCTCCAGCTTGCCAGTCTGCCGGGGCACACTCAACGGAACCAACTCTCAATGCGAAACCGAGGTCGATCCGCCCATACCGTTCCTTGTCCAGGCCCCGGCACAGATTCTTGGGATGCGAAACTTGTTCCGAGGCATCACGCCCGACGCCGCAGAAGGCGCTCGGCAGGCCGCGTTGACTGAATTATCCGCACAGCTCTGCCTGCTGCAGGAGGGGGCTTCTCTCCCTGCGCTTCTCCCAGTGTGGCAGGTGGCATCTGCCCTCAGTGGTCTGGTCAGGCAACTCGCGCAGCGAGCCAGCCGCGTCGAGCCCCACGCGCTTCGGACGGTCGCCAGTGGTCTCGACCTTTTGAACGATCTTTGCCAGCCCGGCCTCGCCTCGACCATCACGACTAACGCGCCCATCCGACTCCTGGCCGTGGACGACGATCCGATCAGCCGCCACGCGGTCGGGTTCGCCTTGAAAAAAGCATTTAACCAGCCTGATGTCGCGGTGAATAGCGAGGCCGCGCTGGCGCAGGTTTCGATGATCGCCTACGATGTCATCTTCCTCGACATCCTGATGCCGGGGCTAGACGGGTTCGCGCTGTGTTCGGCCATCCGTAAGACCTCGCTCAATGGGAATACCCCAGTGGTGTTTGTTACCACGCAGAGTGAGCTGGACGCGCGCGCCAAATCCCTCGCTTGCGGCGGCGACGATTTTATCACCAAGCCGTTCCTGACGTTCGAGATCGCGGTAAAAGCACTCCTGCTGGCCTTGCGCGCGAGGCTCGACAAACGGAAAGCCAGCTCCTCGGCCAATCGCCAGGTCACGGCTCCCGCTCCTCGTTGACCCGCGTTGGACCACCCGGCGACGATTCGACGTTGCTGGCAAACCGAAGGGTGTGAAACCTGGGCAACCACGCGCGTGGGCGCGATCAAAGCAACGCCGATCATCGGCTGCCCTTTGCTAAAACAATTCAAGGGGACACTGTCCTGGGGAAAGACAGAACCAGAAAGCCAAACGATGCACCTGTGCTGGCGAGCTCAAGTCGGCCCGTAATCGAGCCCTCTGGCATAGTCGATGCTAAGGCTATCAGGTGCGCGGTTGTTTGGCTGGTTGTATGAGATTTGTCCGCTGCAGAACTAGCGTCGGCGAGAAGAGAACCCATGGATTTACCCTCACGGAGGTTGTCATTTCGTTAGGGCTGGCGACCTTGTCTTTCACCGGAGTGATTTATGGCTACGTGCTAACCACCAACCAGGCGCAATGGAGTTCGTGTTCGCTGGCCGCGCAATCTCTCGCGATGCAAGGGGTCGAGCAGGCGCGGGCGGCGAAATGGGACCCACAGGCCTGGCCTCCGATCGACGAACTGGGCACCACCAACTCAACGCAGATTGCTCAACTGGATGTGCCCGTGGCAGCGGGGAACATCCTGTATGCCACCAACTACATCAGCGTTAGCACCGTTTCCGTAGTCCCCGCGCTGCGACAAGTGCGCGCCGATTGTGTTTGGAGGGTACCCGGCGGCGCCATCACTCGCGGGTGTTACACAAACACGGTGATCACTTTACGCGCGCCAGACCAATGAAAATGTTCTCGACCTTTTGGCCAGGGCCTACCCTGGCGCGGCGCTCGACGGCCGCGTTCACGCTCGCAGAGATCATGACCGCAACGGCCGTTTTCTCATTAGTCATCCTTGGAGTGGTGTACTCCCATCTGTTTGGCTTGCGTCTCTTTAATATCACCGCCACCCGGTTGGGCGCCACCGCTGGCTCGCGCGCCGCTTTAAACCGAGTTTGCGACGATATCCGCTCCGGCAAGCTGCTCTACGTCGGCAACGGTGACAGCACAAGTTTTACGAACATCCCGTTGAACAACGCGCGCCTGGGCAATGCCCTGGAAATATTTCCATCAACGAGCACCAACAGCTTTGTCCGCTATTTCATGGACCCGACCGCCCAGGCGCTTAAACGATTCGACAGCAGTAGCGGCAGGACTCAGGTGATCGCCCCCTTCATCACTAATCAAGTGGTTTTCTACGCGGAGGATTTCGCGGGCCACGCGCTGACCAATGATCAAAATAACCGGATCATCAGGATGGACCTGGAGTTCTATCAGTGGGAATTCCCCGTCGCCCAGGTCGGCGCGTACTACGACTCCTATCGCCTGCAAACCCGGGTCGCCCGACGCACGATCGAGTAACCCCAGAACCAAGACTTATGCAAACTCGACCACAGAACCGGAACGGCGCCCGTGCGGGCTATGCCCTCATGACGGTGATGGCTGCCACCGGGGTAAGCATCGCTCTGTATGCCAGCGCGGCGAAGTGGACTTCGGTCTCCGTTTCACTGAACGAGCGCAACAACACCTATGCCACCAGCCTGGCCGTGGCCGAAGGCGCCACCGAGCAGACGCTGGCTTACATGGCTCGTGATTTTGCCAATCAGACCTACAACCCAGCCAATGTGAGTGCGTACCAAAGCCTGGTACCCACCAACGATGGGGCGGCCGCCTATCAGTTCACCGATAATGCGGGCGGGCTCAACCAGACCTATGTGAGCAGCTCCTCCACGATGGTGATGACAAATCTGGATTCGCAGTTTGCCGGGTTATATGGCCTGACCTACTCGTGCCGAGTGCGATCCAGTGCCAAACCGCTAACAACGTTATATCGAATACCCGCCGCGGTGCAGCAGGACATTCAACTGGCCTCGATTCCCGTGTTTCAGTTCGCCATTTTTTACTCGATGGACCTCGAGATCAATCCCGGCGCCCAGATGACCGTGACCGGCAAAGTGCATAGCAACGCCAACCTGTACTGTGCGCCGCGCGTCGGGCTCGAATTCGCCGATTCGGTAGCCTCTGTTGGACGTTACTACGACACACGCAATCCGAACGACCCCCAGTACGGATCGGGCAAGGTGGAACCCGTTTTTGACGATACCAACTCGCCGTCGCCGTTCACTAGTTCGTTGACCCTGCCGATTGGCACCAACAATAGTCCCGCGAGCGTCCGAGGCATCCTTGACGTGCCAGCACTGGGTGAGGACCCCAATTCCCAGATCGGCCAGCAGCGCTATTACAATAAGACCGACCTGGTCGTCACCGTGACCCCCACCAACACTCTGGTGCAGACGGGCGAGTGGAATAATTTCCAAAACCTCGGGCCCGATCTGGGGATCGGCACGAATGCGAGCTACTCATTCATCGCGACCAATTCGTCATTCTATGATGCTCGTGAACAAAAGAACACGGTCACAACCGATCTCGACGTGGGTGCGCTAACCAACTGGATGGCTAATGCCGGCGCGTCCATCAATAGCACGCTAAAGTTCGCTACGGGTCACAAGGTGAATTCGATCTACATTAATGACACTCGGAGCGTCGCCGGCACATTGACTACGGTCCGGGTCAAGAACGGCCAGTATTTGGCGGCGGATGGCTTAACCGTGGCGACTTCGCAACCGCTGTATGTTCAGGGTCACTTCAATGCGCCGATCGCTGCGGTCGGTTCAACGAACACCTTGGCCACGGCGCCGGCCTCGCTGTTGGGGGATTCCATCACGGTGCTCTCTCCCAACTGGTTGGATGCCAATAGCAACAAAGGGCTGAGTCAGCGCGCCGCATTGGATACCAGCGTGAACGCAGCATTTCTCGCGGGCATCGTCCAAACGACCAACAACGTGGGAACGAAGCATTACAGTGGCGGTGTGGAAAATTTTCCGCGATTCCTCGAAGATTGGAGCAACAAGACTCTGACTTATAATGGCTCCATGGTGGTTATGTTCCCGAGCAAGTATGCGACGAATTGGTGGATCGATCCTGGAACCTACTACAACGCTCCCAATCGCAAATGGGCCTTCGACCTGAATTTCCTTAACTACAACCGGCTGCCTCCCGGCACCCCGCAGGTCCGCAAAGTTGTGCGCGGCCAATGGAGCTCGATCGCCGCGAAGTAGGTATGAAGCCGCAGCCTCAAAGGAATCGCGCGTTGCCTTGATGCTTGATGCGCCTGAATATCCCGATTTCGAGATTCTGCTGATCGTGGACGGCCGGTATTGGTCGTGACAAAGGGCGCTTTAGTCATTACTTACGGTCCTGGCGATGTTTTGGCACATCCTGCATCAACTCAAATCAAAGGACGCTGTTGTTCGGCGCAAAGCGGCAGGACAGCTCGCCCAAAATCCGAACGAGCGTTCGGCGCGGGTCTTGGAGGCGGTGCTCAATGACTCCGATGCAGAAGTGCGGCGCCTGGCGGCGACGGCTCTGGGCAAACTGGAAAACGAACAGCGCTTCAGGCCGCTGCTGAGAACGCTGGGGGATCCTGATCCCGGGGTGATTGTGGCCGTTATCGCAGCCCTAAAACGAGGCCCGGAGGAGCAGGTCGTCCCAGCGTTGGAGCCGTTATTGCGTCACCCGGACGCCGGGGTACGCGGGCAGGCGGCCCAGACCCTGGAAGGCTACGGCTGGCGCCCAAGCGACAGCGATGAAGAGATCTGGTTTCGCGTCGCAAAAGGGCAATTTTTCCAGGCGGCCAGCTTTGGCCCCGCGGCGTTGCCGGCGTTGGAAGCGACCCTGACCTCCTGCTCCTCGAGCGTGGGCGCGGGAGTCGTCGAGGCGCTCGGCCACATCGGAGATCCCCGCATCCAGCGGCCTCTGCTCCAGGCCCTCAAGTCCAACGATCCGGCCATTTGCCTCGCAGCCATCAGCGCGTTAACAAGATTAGCTGCGGCGGAAGCCATTGCCCCGCTCCTTGGTCTGCTGCGGCACCAGAATGGGCAGGTGCGGGCGGCGGCCATTGAAGGTCTGGGCAAACTCCGCGCCCCCGATGCCGTGGAGGCGGTGTGTGGCCTGCTGCGGGATCCGGTGTGGGAGGTTCGGCGTGAAGCGGCAGAAACGCTTCGACGGCTGGGAGACCGTCGAGCCGTCGATGCTCTGAGCGCCGCCCTGACCGACACCGACGCCGATGTTCGGGAGGCCGCCGTTATCGCCCTGGGAAGCCTGGCTGATGCCCGGGCGATCGGGCCGCTGGTGCTGGCCCTTAAAGATCCGACGAGTGGAGTGCGGCGCATTGCCGCCGCCACGTTGTCGCGCATTGATACGGACTGGAGTTCCCTGCCCCAGGCGCGAGCTGCGGCCGAGGAGCTCAAGCCCGCCCTGCACGACAATGACCCCGGGGTGCGCCACTTTGTCGCCCATCTATTAGCCGCGCTCGATGCGGTCCCGCTGGAATCCCCGCCCCCAGCCTGTGCGAGCGATCCGGTGGCGGTGCGGCGACGCAATTTGGCCGTCAACTGCTTTTTGCGAATTTTGCGCGATGCCGACCGCGACCTGCGTCAAGCCGCGGCCGAGGCCCTCGGGCGCCTTGGTGGTGAGGGCACACAATCGGCCCTGTCGCGCGCGCGAAGTGATTTCGATGCGGGCGTCCGGGCCGCGGCTGAGCGGGCTCTCGAAGCGCTCGGCGGTTCTGGCGCGGATCATCCATCCCAGGCTGCGCTCTGAGCCTCAAACCAAGCTACGGCTGGAGTCCATCGGGCCACGAATCCGCGGCCGACTCGAACAGAAGTGTTCGCATGGACAAAAAGGTGAACCCACGGCACAATGTTGTCCGGCTGGAAGGCTGGCCGATTGCGCAGCGATGCCCGACGAATTACCCAGACGCAAGCAGTTCCTTTTTGTGGACGATGACACCGGCTTTTTGGCCGGCATTAGTCAGTTCTTTTCTGAAATGTCCAGGGGCTCATGGGAGGTTTTCACTGCCGAGAGCCATTCCCAGGCGTTGGCGGTTCTGCGCCAGCGCTCAATGGATGTGGTGGTACTGGACCTGGATATGCCGGTCATGGACGGTCTCCAGTTTTTGCGGCTGTTGGCCCGGAGCCACCCGGGCCAGCAGGTCGCCATCCTGACCGGCCACGCCACCGAGGAAACCCGCAAGCTTTGTCTGGAAAGCGGCGCTGCGTTGTTTTTGGAAAAATTGATCGCCCCAGAAGGCTTCGCCGCGGTATTCGACGCCCTGGATCTGCTCGCCAAGACAGCGCCGCAAGGAGGTTTTCACGGGATGATGCGCCGCGTCGGCCTGCAGGAGGTGTTGCAGATGGAGTGCCTGGGCCGCAAATCGTCCGTGCTGGAAGTCCTCACCGACAAAGTACGAGGCCGAATTTTCGTCTTCGAAGGCGGGATCATCCATGCCGAATGTGGGTCGTTGCAGGGTGAAATGGCACTTTATGGCCTACTGGGGCTGCGCGGCGGGGAATTCAACCTGCGTCCATTCTCGGAACCTTCGGGACGGACCATCTCGGGACAATACGAGTTCTTGCTGATGGAAGCGGCCAGATTAAGCGACGAGGGCACCAACCTGCTCGAGGGTGCCGGCCCTCCGGTGGATCGGCCCGGAGGTTTCTCCACCCAGGAACCTCCGGAAGCGGTCTGGGCGCGGGCCACCTTGTCGCCGCACGAAGCGGTTCGAATCGAGGAAATCGTGCTCGGCTCAGGATCAGCGGAAGTGCTTCATCAATGGCAGTGTGCTTCGGTTGAGCCCCGGCTCGATTTGCTCCGGCTGATCGAGCAGCAGGCTGAGGTTCTGACCAATCTGCTGCCGGCCGGCCGGTTCGATCGCACGGAAATCCTCACCTCCGACGGTCGTATGGTTTGCCAGATCCAACCGGACATGCGCTTATTCGTTCGCAGCGCGGCGCCAGCCGGCCCGGGCGCATGAAACGCTCCTGCGAGGATTTTTTCGCCACTCGTTTGCCAATCGCGGGCCTCGCCGCCTGCGCAGCGCGGCTTCCCGATGGGATGATACTTCCCCACTGCTACAACCGTTGGCTGACACCAGACCAGGTTCGCCAAGCGACCGCGCACCTGACGCTTGCCGCCCAATCCCTTCAACAATATCAGATCAGTCCCGTCCGCATGGGTTGGATTTTCGAGCACTTGCGGGTGTACCTTCGCCTGCGCCCCGACCAAGCTTGCCTGACACTTTTTATGGAGAACCGCGCGGAATTCCCGGCCGTTGAGGTGGACAGTGTGCTCGATG
>JANXQE010000398.1 GCA_025356925.1 Limisphaerales bacterium
TCGGGGTCCTGGCGCAGCACATGCTTGAGCGCATGATGAAAGGAAAGGGTATCCAACCCAACCTCGCGCTGCTCAACAATGCACTGGTTGTCCTCGAAGACGTACTCGATCGGATCCTCCATGGTGATGATGTGCTTCTTAAAGTTGCTGTTGATGTGCTCAATCATTGCCGCCAGCGTGGTGCTCTTGCCACAGCCGGTCGAGCCAGCTACCAGCACGATCCCCCGCGGCGATTCCGCGATCCCGCGGATTTGCTCGAGCAGGCCCAATTCCTCGAAACTCGGGACGATCGTTTTGACGTAACGCATCGCAAAGCACCACTGCCCGCGTTGTTGAAACAGGTTCGTCCGAAACCGGCCGATGCTCGGTACAAAGTAGGAAAAATCGATCTCGCGCTCCTGCTCCAGCCGCTTCTTCAAGTGCACCGGCGCCACCTGCTCGACCATTTTATTCATCCACTCGGTTGTGGGAAACGGGCAATCGATCGCGACCAGTTGTCGATTGATCCGATACACGACCGGAGTGCCGATTTTAAGGTGGACGTCCGACGCACCGCCTTCGACCGCAGTTTTCAAAACCCGATGAAAAAGTTCCATGGCGTCAAGAGTATCAAAGGCCGAGTTGGAACAAAGGAGAAATCGGAACGGAAAACGACAGTTAAACCGCGACTGCCGCCACATGAAGACGGGTAATCGACAGGGAGCCGCAGCTTGACCTTCGGGGCTCCTGACTCCGGGGGAATCGGGCGAGCGTAATTCTCGCCCCGGCACTATTGTGCAGGAGAGCGAGCGACGACGGCGCCTCTCCGAAGCCGAACGACCGACGTCCGGGCAAATGCCGATCGATGCGTCGTGCCTAACCGGTGCGATTCGCGCTAGCTGAGTGGCGAATACGCCATTGCGCTCAGGCGCGCCTCGGCTTGTTTCGACAGTCCGGTGAACACCATGGAAACGTGATAACCGGTATGCTTGCTTCCCGTGCACGCGATGACCACGCCGGTACAGTGGACCTTTCCCGTCTCGCGAGGGGATTGGAGGGTCAGGGTCATTTCAGCCCAGGGCGAAAAGGGCGTTACGCTTCGGAATTCGATGCCGTTTTTGTGAATAATCACCGCATCAGGGGAAAGAGACAGCCGGGTTTGCCGGGCTTCTACAGTGACGTGGTGAAAAGAACTTGAAACTTCAACTTTTCTTGCGCTCATACAACACGGGTAAAATAGCACACCTTCTTACGACGTCAACTCAGGTTAGTACTCGTTGGGTCACCACTCGATTACAGCAGCGCCCCAGGTCAACCCGGCTCCGAAGACCACCAATAACAACAGGTCTCCGGATTGAACCCGACCGGACCGGACCGCCTCATCCAGCGCAATCGCGACCGAAGCGGCGGAAGTGTTGCCGTACTTATGAAGATTGACAAAAAGCTGTTCGGGCTGCGCCCCTAGACGTTTTCCAACCGCCTCGATGATCCGCAAGTTTGCCTGGTGAGGGACAATCAACTTGATCCGTGAAATATCAATTTCGCACCGTCGTAACGCTTCGGTGGCGGCCGTCTGCATCGCCTGGACGGCGCTCTTGAAGGTTTCCTTGCCTTCCATTCGCAAGTAGTGCATGCGAGCGTCCACGGATTGGGCGCTCGCGGGGCAGCGGCTGCCGCCTCCGGCCATGAAAAGCAGATTGGCTTTCCGTCCGTCCGCCCCCATCACCGCCGTGAGCAGGCCATGCGCGTTGGGACGGTTGCGCAGGATGGCCGCCCCGGCGCCATCACCGAACAGCACGCAGGTGTTGCGATCCTGCCAGTCCACAATCGAGGAGAGCTTTTCCGCGCCGATCACCAGCACGGTGTCGTAAGTGCGTGACATGATGAACTGCTGCGCCACCTCCAGGGCGTAAATAAACCCTGAGCAAGCCGCCTCGAGATCGAAGGCCGCGGCCCGATGCGCTCCCAGTTTGCGTTGCACCAGCGCGGCCGTCGAGGGGAAGGGCATATCCGGCGTGATCGTGGCGACGATAATCAAGTCGATTTCGTCCGCCGTAATGCCGGCGGTTTGCATGGCGCGCAACGCCGCTTTTGCCCCCAGGTCGGATGTGAATTCATCCTTCGCCGCGATGTGGCGCTCTTTAATCCCGGTCCGGGTGGTAATCCACTCATCGGAAGTGTTCACCATCTTTTCCAGGTCGGCGTTGGTCAGAATCTTGTGAGGCACATACGAACCGACTCCGGCAATGGAACAGGTGCGGCCCTGGAAATTGTATTTGGCCCTGGGGTTTTTGAATTTGGGTTTAGTGGTTGGACTCATGATGTGCCGGGTCGATGTGCCAAATGGGCTGAGGCGGCCTGGACACGCTAGTCCCCGGAGGGCGGGTGCGCGTCGGGTGGCTCCAGGGACGCGATGCGTTCATTCGCCCGGGCGATTTCTTCAGCGATGGTTTGGTTAACTTGATGTTGCAGGTTCTCAGTGGTCACCCGCAAAGCGCTGGCGATGGCGCGTTCTCGAGCCGAGCCGTGCGCCTTGAGCACTGCGCCGTTAAAGCCCAGCAACGGAGCCCCCCCGTACACCTCCGGATCCATCCTCCGCCGGATCGCGCGGAAGGCATTCTGAGCCAGCAAGGCTCCCAGTTGACGGCGGGGATTCGCGGTCAGCTCGCTCTTGAGCATCGAGAACAAAGCTGTGGCAAGGCTCTCGGCACTTTTTAGTACGATATTGCCAACAAAACCATCGCAGACCACGACATCAACATGGTTGCGGAATAAATCATGGCCTTCCACATTGCCGATAAAATTCAGATCCAAATGCTTGCACAGCCTGAACGCCTGCAGCGTCAGTTCGTTGCCTTTGCCCTCCTCAGTGCCGATGCTTAGGATGCCGATTCGCGGGCTTTTGCAGCCCAGAATGGCGCGTGAGTAAACGCTGCCCATTACAGCATAGTGTGCCAGGTGGATTGGCTTGCATTCGATGTTAGCCCCCGAATCGAGCAAGACGAAATGGTGATGCGGCGTCGGGATGATCTCCGCGATGCCGCCTCTGTCCAAACCAGGAATCCGGCCCAGCTTGAATGTCGCAGCGGCAAAAATGCCCCCTGTGTTGCCCAGGGAAACTACGGCGTCG
>JANXQE010000402.1 GCA_025356925.1 Limisphaerales bacterium
CAGGCCAAGGCGCTGGGGGATCAGATTGCGCAAGGCACCCTGCCGGCCCAGCCCTCGCCGATCAAGCTCTCCGAATGGCTCCAAAAGGAGGCTGCCACCGAGGCCAAGCTGCCCAAGGGGCTCGAAACGCTCGACGAAGCCCTGAAAAATTCCCCCTGGGAGAATATCCGCATCCAAACCAAGGACATGGCTTGGCAGCCGATCATGCCCGGCACCCAGTGGTTCGCTTTCTTTAAAAACGTCAAGGCCGGGCAGGTCTCTGCGGCGCAAAACGCTGGCAATCACACTTATGCCTACATGATCGTGGCGGATCGCCCGGTCGATCCCCAGGCGTGGCAAAACAAGCCGATGCTGACCCGGACCCTGGCCTTCCAGATCGAGGCCGCCCGGATCTTCCAAGCCGAACTGAGCAGCATCCGGCGCGCCGGCGGGATCCACCGCGCGGGGCTCTTCTCGTCCCCGACGGCTTTGCGGGCGGCGGCGCCATCCGAAGAGATGATGACGCGTTCGTGCATGCCAGCGCCGTGGGCATCGATGGCAATTTGCGGACCGCCCTCCGCGTCGCCGGATGCGCCGATGGGCTGGCAGATCACCAGGCGCCAGCCTTCGAAACTCGGATGTTTCCGGGTAGCGACCACATTGCCTTCGACGCGCGCGAGCAGCATAAATCGAAGTGTCAATAGATTCGAAGGTTGTCGACCATGACGCAGCGTCGCACCCGGGCGAAAGTGCGCGGGTTGGTCACGCCTTCTCCGGTGGGTGTGGCGATCGAGTAGCTCAAGTATCCTTCACCGCCCAAGCCGAGGCCGGCCATGCAAGGGCCGTTCTTGATGAACAACGTCGTGTCGAGCGCCCGGGCCATGGCGGTCATGTGTTCGACGTCGTGCGAGTGGATGATTGAGGTATGCTTGTAATTATGTTCGGCCACGAGCGACGCCTCAATGCCTTCCTCCACGCTCTTGACGCGCACGATCGGCACGAAGGGCATCATTTGCTCTTCCTTCACGAACGGATGGGTCTTGTCGGTTTCCGCGAAGAGCAACTCCGTCTTGTCTGGCACGTTGATTCCCGCGGCCTTCGCCAGCACAGCCGCATCTTTGCCGATGAGCGCTTTGTTGACCACCGGTTCGGGACACCCGCCTCCGTGGCCTTCTTTGAAGGTGAACGCTTCCTTGGTGAGCCGATCCAGTTGAGCGGCATTCAGCCGGACCGCGCCGTTCTTTTCCATTTCGACCATGAGCTCATCCGCCACACTATCCAGAACAAAGACTTCCTTTTCGCCTATGCAGAGCAGGTTGTTGTCGTAGGCGGCACCCTGGATGATAGCCTTGGCCGCGCGCTTCATGCAGGCGGTGTCATCCACGAGCACCGGCGGATTGCCGGGGCCGGCGCAGATGGCGCGTTTGCCGGTTTGCATGGCGGCCTTGACCACGGCGGGACCGCCAGTCACACAGAGGAGCCGAACCGCTTCGTGGCTGCAGATCGCTTTGAAGGAGTCCAAGGTTGGCCGCTCGATGATCGTCACGAGGTTTTCGATGCCAACTTCCCGTTCAATCGCCTGGTTGTAGGCGCGAACGGCCAGCGCCGCGCACTTGGCCGCAGACGGGTGGGGATTGAAAACAACGGCGTTTCCGGCGGCGATAATGTTGACGATATTTCCGCTGAGCGTGGGCACGGAGTGGGTCGAGGGTGTGATGGCAGCCACCACTCCAAAGGGAGTATATTCCTCAAGGGTGATTCCGTGGTCGCCGCTGCGGCCATCCGGGTGGAGCCACTCCACTCCCGGCACGAGCTTAATGATTTTTAGCTTTTCAATCTTGTGGTCCAGCCGGCCTATCTTCGTCTCCTCGAGTTCGATCCGGCCCCACGCCTCGGCGTTGGCCTCGGCCATTGCCTTGATGATTTCAACAACCTTGGCGCGGGCCGCGACCCCCTTCTTTTTCAACTCCAGGAACCCGGCGTGTGCCGCGGCGCACGCTTCGTTGGCATCCTCGAACACTCCGTGACGGCTGCTCCGGATACTCCCGCCGGATGGCTTAGCTTTATTCTCGCAATCGCATGGGGCAGCGGATGGGGCAGCGGACCCGTTGCTGCCGGTGCCCTGTCCGAGCCGGTTCAGGACCTCCGCAACCACATCGCGGATTAGGATCTCATTGATGGGGCTCATAATTTACTGTCTGGCGCTGTAAACCTGTTGTCCCAGGACATCCACCGTATCGACGATCCCGATAATGACGGCATCCACCGGGGCGTCCTTGAGGCTGGGTGCCAGGCGCGCAGAACTGCCCTGACAAAACAGCACGAGTTCGCCCAGACCGGCACCCACCGTGTCCACGGCCACGATCGTGTTGGTCCCCGGCCGAAATTTCGTCGGGTCTTTTTCGTCCACCAGTTGCGGACGAAGCAGCAGCAGCTTGCGCCCGCTCATGGCGGGGTCTTTTTTGGTGGCAACCACCGAACCTTCAACTCGGGCGAGGAACATAGGAGTGTTGCGTGGTGCGTGGGGATTCGCAATTAGCGACGAGTCACTCGTCAGCAATCACGCCTTCGTTACTTCGCCACCGGTCGCTTCGGCAGCACGGCTTCGACATCCGCGTGCGGGCGGGCGATGACGTGCACGCTAACCAGTTCGCCTTTGATGGCTTTGATGGCCTGAGCTCCGGCATCGGTGGCCGCCTTGACCGCCGCGACATCTCCGACGACCACGGCGGTGACGAGGGCGTTGCCGACCTGGGTCATCGGGCCGGCGAGTTCGACATTAGCGGCTTTGAGCATCGCGTCCGTTCCTTCAACGAGCGCGACTAATCCGCGGGTTTCAATCATTCCAATGGCTTGGTGAGGCATATAATTTAATGAGTAGTGAGTTTAGATTTGAGACCTGAAAGCTTTGTTTTCCGAGCGGGCTTCGTTCTGCGTGCCGCTTCGGCGGCGCGTTCGAGTTCCCATTGATCGAGCAATCGCTTAACCTCGCGAGCCACGACCAATTCCTCATTGGCCGGAATGACAAGCACCTTCACGGCCGAGTCGGGGGAGCTGATTACGGCTTCCCTGGCCTTGACCGAGGAATTTTTTTCCTCGTCGAGCACGATGCCCAGTTGATCCAGGTCCGCACAAATGGCCCGGCGCACCACCGTGTCATTTTCTCCAATGCCGGCGGTAAACACCAAGGCATCCGCGCCGTTGAGCTGCAGAAAAAACGAACCAATCCACTGGCGAGCCTGGTGAACGAACACGTCCACCGCCAATTGGGCACCAGCGCTTCCACGCGCCGCTTGCTTCTGGATATCCCGAATGTCGTTGTAGCCGCCGGAGAGGGCCTTCAGACCGGATTCTCGGCACAGAACTTTTTCCGCCGCCTCGAGCGTCAGGCCAGTCGAGCGGACTACAAAGGGCAGGGCGAAAGAGTCCAGATCGCCCACCCGATTATTTTGTGGCAAACCGGATTGCGGGCTCATGCCCATGCTCGTGCCAATCGCCACGCCGTTCAGAATCCCGGTAATCGAAGAACTTCCTCCAAGGTGGCACGAGATGACGCGCAAATCCGGCTGGCGAATCGGACTGACGCAGCCGGCCAGGTAGAGCTGTCGCGTTCGTTCCGCGACATCCTCCCGGCCGAGCAACTCAGCCGACCGCTCCGCGACGAATTTGTGGCTCGCTCCGTGGAAGCCCCATCGCCGGACCCCCAAGTCATGCCAGGCGTCCGGCACTGCATAGCGCATAGCTGGCGCAGGCGCCCATTGATAAAATGCGGTTTCAAACAGGCCGATCAAGGGCACCTTCGGCACGCGCTGCGCGAAGAATCGGATGCCGCTGATGTAAGGTGGATTGTGAGCCGGGGCGATTCCGTTGAAGGCCTCCATGGCCTGGAGGACGGACTCGTCCAACCGCACACAGCCATTCACATTCCGCGCCATAATCGTCTTGAATCCGACTGCGGCCAAATCGTGCTCGCTCGCGATGTGCCCAGCCGCCTTCAACTCCAGCAGACAATCGCCAATCGCTTTGGGGTAGTCGACCACCCGTTCGAACCCGCCCTTGTGCAAGAGTTGCTCCTGCCCGTGGGCGAAATCGAACAAGCGCCATTTCAGCGATGTCGAACCCAGATTGGCGACGAGGATCTTCATCTACCTGGCTATTGCAGCCATTTGCCCAGCACTGATAGGCCGTCATGCGGACGTGGAATCACCTGGACGCTGACCACTTGTCCCACTTGCGCAGCCGCGGCCGCGCCGGCATCGGTCGCCGCCTTGACGGCGGCCACATCGCCGCGGAAGAACCCGGTCACGTAACCGCTGCCGATTTTCTCCCACCCGACCAAAGTGACGTTCGCTGACTTAAGCGCCGCGTCGCAGGCCTCGAGCAAAGCGCACAGGCCTTTGCATTCAATCATTCCAATCGCTTGTTGAACCATAAAAGTTTTGTTCGTTGACGGTTGAGGGTTTACTTCGGTTTGGCGTTCAGTGTATCGCCCAGAAAGGACTTCAGCAGATCCTCATGCGGCCGCGCCAGGATATGCGAGCTGACCAGTTCGCCGACTTTGGCCGCTGCCTTTGAGCCCGCGTCGACCGCGGCTTTGACGCTGCCGACATCCCCTCGGCATAACACGGTGATCAGTCCGCCGCCGATCGGGATCGTTTTTACGAGGGTTACGTTCGCGGCCTTGACCATCGCGTCGCTGGCTTCGACGCTGCCGACGTAGCCTTTGGTTTCAATCATGCCTAATGCTTCGCTCATAATGTTCTTTATTGGTTTACGGTTAAATGCTGCTCAGACTCATCTTCAACCTGCTCCTGCTCTCAATCATAATCTTAATCTCCCTTATTTGCTCAGTTCGCAGGGCGTGTCCGGTTGTAAATTGCAGGCGTTCCACTCGTCGGTGTCGATATGGACCTCCAGCTTGAAATTCTTATCGACGCGCACCAGCATCCTGTCCAGCGCCACCCCGCAGGCTCCGCCAATCTTGAGTTTCATTTGGCCTCCGGCTTTGACGCCATAGAAGTCCGTATCTGCCGGCGACATGTGAACATGGCGCAAGGCGCGGATCACTCCCTCCTGCATCTCAAAAAAACCGGCGGGCCCCATCAACATGCAGCCCAAGGTCCCTTTGATATCTCCGGAGCTCCGCAACGGAAGATCGAAGCCCAGCGCGATTCCGTCGGTGTAAGCCAATTCAACCTGGTTCAAATCCCGACAGGGACCGAGGATGCGGAGGTTTGAGATGACGCGGCTCCGCGGCCCAATAAGAGTCAGCGTCTCCTTCGCGGCGAATTGGCCGTCCTGATACAACCATTTGTGAACTGTCAGTTGGTGACCTTTGCCGAAGAGGGTCTCCACCGCTTGGGGCGTCAAATGGCAATGGCGCGCGCTCACGTTTACAACCAAGGGGTTAGGCGCAGCCGCCGAACCTGGCAGTTGCCTTCCAAGTCGCTCGTAAACGGCTTGGCGAACCAGGTGTTCGACTACCGCCCGATGCATAGTTTTTGGGCTCGACGCAACCATACGCGCCTCTTTTTGAACTATTCTGGCATTATGTCAATAAAAAACTTGCAAAAACTTCCACTATCTTCCAAACTCCAGCACCGGAATGCACCCCGAAGAGCGTCAACACCGCATCGGCGAATATTTGCAAAAGGCCGAATTCGCCTCGCTCGAAGAGATCGCCCGGCACGTTGAAGCCTCGGTTTCGACGGTGCGGCGCGACGTGACTTTGCTGGAGGCCTCGGGTTCGGTCAGGCGCACTCACGGCGGGGCGAGGATTGTCGTACCACGATCCGACGAATTCACTTTTTCGGCGCGTGACACGCATCAACTCGCTGAGAAGGAGGCGATTGGCCGCGCATGTGCCGATCTCATCCCCCCCAACCAGAGCGTGATTCTTGACGCGGGCACGACGGTTTACCACGTCGCGCGTTATCTTGAGAGCAAGGCGCCCCAAATCGTGACTAACTCGTTGCCAGTGGCCAACCATTTCGCCTCGGCGAACCGACTGGAGGTCGTGCTCTCCGGGGGGGTGATTTACCCCCGGTTGGGGGTTTTGGTGGGGCCGCTGGCCGTGGAGGCGTTCAGAAAAATTCATGCGGATGTGGCTGTTATGAGCGCGGGCGGCCTCTCGCTCGAAGGCATCACCAACTCTCACGGGCTGCTGATTGATATCCAGCGAGCTATGATCCAGGCCGCGCAGAAGGTGATCTTTTGCTTCGACCACACCAAGTTCGGCCGACGATCGGTTCTACCCCTCTGCGACCTGGACTGCGTCGATGTCATCGTGGCTGACGCCGGCGCACCTCCAGACCTGGTGGGCGAGTTTCGTAACCGAGGCATCGCAGTCGTCGTCGCCCTGAGCACCGAGCAGGAAAGCAGCTCGCCAAGCTCCCGTATGGACAATGGAGTCTGAACGGAAACCCATCGCCCGAACCCTATCTCCATCCTGTAAATCCTGTTCATCCTGTCAGAAATGGACAGGATTTACAGGATTTACAGGATTACCCTTGCGGTGCAGATCATGACTTGGCAGTTACTGAATCGCACAAAATTAATATAGAAATCTTGTCCATCCTGTTCATCCTGTTCATCCTGTCCGCCCGAGCGGCTCCCGCTCTCCCCGTCATGCAATGCACTCCGCGGCCAGACGTAAAGCGGTCAATCCCCTTGGGGAACGCAGGCCTAGGTGATTTGGCGCGAAACATTGAGGAGAGGCACCGTGGACCTTCTTGAATTCGCGGCAAAAATGGGCTTGCGTAGCGAAGTTCAACTCGGCCGCGGCGGCTTTGCTGGAATACCCGTGAGCAATCAAATCTTTGGCGAGCCGGCACTGCAGCTCTCTAAGCCAGAACCTGGGAGTGCTACGGAAGTATTGCTTAAAAAGACGCTGCAAATGCCGTTCAGACATTGCGCAGAGGAGGGCCATTCTCGCGGGTTTGAACCCGGCCGCTTTCGCCAATCGCTCCCAATCACGCGTCCCCAGAAGCACATTGCTCATCGGGCTCGCCCCTCCCGGAACAGAGGTTTCATGACCTGACATAAGCGGTGGTGTGGTGTGGAAATAGAGGCAGGCTGCGCTGGTTTCGCAAGCCGCAGCGCAAATCGATGCCTCCAGGGCATTCTTGCCGAAATAGTCCCTTTTTCCCCCGAGTCGGAACCCGAATCATAGATCTGAGAACAGCAGCTTCAACACCGTCTGACGATGAAAGCTCCTTGACTATTCAATGGGAGTGAGCCGATTTGATATCTGCTTGTCCGGAGGTGAGCCAGGCTGTACATCACACCTATAGCATGGGAAAATCAACGATGTCCCAGTTGCCATCCGCCCCCGCTGCCGTGACGGCAGCTCTTTTCGGCAGATACCGATGGGTGATCTGCGGGTTGCTGTTTTTCGCGACCACGGTCAATTACATCGATCGTCAGATCCTGGCGCTGCTCAAAGAAATTCTCGACCAACAGATCGGGTGGACCAACGAACAATTTGGCTGGGTCAACGCGGCTTTCCAGATTACCTACGGTGTCGGGCTGCTCGGGTTCGGCTGGTTCGTGGACCGTTTCGGGACGAAGCTCGGCTACACTATTTCGATTTGCGCCTGGAGCCTGGCGGCCGTGGCCCACTGCGCGGTGGGCAGTGTTGCAGGTTTCGCCGCCGCACGCGCGGCTCTGGGCCTGGGTGAAGGCGGTAATTTCCCTGCGGCCATCAAGGCGGTTGCTCTTTGGTTTCCCAAGGCCGAACGGGCCTTTGCGACGAGTATTTTCAACGCGGGCAGCAATGCCGGTGCGCTCGTGGCGCCCGCCGTCATTCCATGGCTGGCTTTCCGGTACGGTTGGCAATCCGCCTTCCTCGCCGCGGGGATCGCTGGCCTGCTGTGGCTTTGTGTCTGGCTCCCGCTTTACGATACACCCGAGAAAAGCCAACGCGTCAGCCGCGCCGAACTGGCCTACATCCAGGGTGCTCGCGCGGATGAGACCGGCGTGGGGACGCTGCCTTGGCTCAGCCTCTTGCGGTATCCACAGACCTGGTCCTTCATCGTGGCGAAATTTCTTACCGATCCGGTTTGGTGGTTCTTTCTCATCTGGCTGCCGGATTTTTTCAAGAAAACTCGCGGCTTAGACATCAGGCATAGCTGGATCCACATTGTCACGATTTACGGGATTGTTACCGTGCTCAGCATCTTCGGCGGTTGGATCACCGGTCACCTGGCCCGCGCCGGGTGGACCGTGACC
>JANXQE010000279.1 GCA_025356925.1 Limisphaerales bacterium
ATGGGGAAAGAAGCCGAATCAGCCGACCGCATTCAGCAAATGAGCGGGTACCAAATCAACGAGCGCCTGGTGAGCCTGGCCAAACCGGGAGCGTTGGTGATGCACTGCCTGCCAGCGTATCGGGGCAAAGAGATTGACGAAGCGACCTTCGAAGCCAACGCCCAAACCATTTTCGACCAGGCGGAGAATCGCCTGCACGTTCAGAAATCTATCCTGGGCTGGCTGGTGTCTCAAAGCTAAATCCAAACCGCCCTCCCATTTCGAATCTGATTCCGTCCTCAAATTCTCAGCTCGTTCGGGTCCCTTCTATCGCTGCGTACATTCGCAGATACTTGATGGCGACCAGGAGATCTTTGGGCCAGGGGGAGCTGATGCTTAGAGGTTCACCGGTGACGGGGTGAGGCAGGACCAGCAGCTCAAGGTGGAGGCAGGCTTGGCCAATCAGCGGTCTCTCAGTATGCCCGGGTTTCAAGTGGTAGCCAGGTTTCAGGCTCGAGAGCAAAAGCGGCTTGCCTCCGTAGATCTGGTCTCCTGCCACTCGCAGGTCGGCCCGGCCCAGATGTACCCTGATTTGATGGGGGCGATGGGTCAACGGCGCGCACTTGACCAACGCCCAACCTGCGAAACGTTCGACCATTTCGAAACCTGTGCGGGCCCGCTTGCCGTTTCTAGGATCCACTCGGAAATGGCCCGGTCTGCCCGGAAAAGGTCCGATCTTGCCCTCCACCGAAAAGCGATCCTGCGAAGGCTCGCCACGGACCAGGGTAACAAAAATAAGACTCGGCTGTTCACTGCCGAACAAATCCAAAAGCTTCACCAGGACTGATTTGCTCTTGGCCAGAATTAGAACACCACTGGCCTCGGGATCGAGCCGGTGCGCGTACATCAAAAAGGAAAGCGCGCGCGAGGTGGCCCACGGTCTGCCGTCCGCGATTCCTTTGTGCAACAGCCCGATCAGGTTCGGTTGATTCGGGTCAGGTTTATCGGGCGCAACGGGCAGCCCCGCGGGCTTGTCCAAAGCCAAAAGCTGATCATCCTCATACAGAATCGGGATTTCCCAGAACCCTCCGGCGTCTGGTGAAGAAAGCTTAATCGCCATTTTAGGCATCGAAAATTGGAGATTGAAAAACGGTTATTGGTTGCTCAGGAATGCCCGAAAAATCTGTCACCCTCGGACCCGGCCCTTAATCCGCGTGCGCTGCTCCCGGTGAATTACCCCAGGACCAATGCTAAGTGATCCAATCCCAATGGAATCCTCCGGCCAGGCCGGCGCTCCGCCGCTCTACGACTTGGCCTTGGACGAATTCATCGTCGGCGGATTTTTTTGCTGAGCGACGGGCGTATCTCGCAAGGCTTTCTCGGCCTCCTTGCGGAACCAGTCTTCGAAGGCTTCTTGTTGGCGAGTTCGGCGCAGGTTGAAGACATACGTCGTCAGCTCTGTTTGTGCCTTGGCCGGGTCCAAGGGCAATTTGCTCTTGACGAAAACAATCACTCCGCCTTCCAGCGTGGGCTGGAACGGGCTCACCTTTCCCGGGCTGGTGCTGAAAGCAATCTGTTTCAACTGGTTGAGGCTGACGCGATCTTCAATGTCGGGCAGTGACCGGGTGCTGATCGAGAAGGGGGGCAACTCGGTCGCCTGGAGGTGAGCCTCGGCACAAACAGAAGCAAATGCCTTGCCCTGAGCCAACTGGTTCGTGACGGTTTGCTGGAACATCCGGCCGGCGATCTGCGCCTGCATCATGGCCTGGCTATGCCTGTAATCGGCAACCACGCGTTCGCGCACCTGGTCGAGCGAAGGGGTCTCGTGCGGGATCTGACGGCCGTAGCTGATGACATAAACTCCATCCTGCCCGGCGAATGGTCCGGCATACGGTTCATCCGAAGTGAGCGCGAAGGCAGCCTTCGTAAAGTCCGCTCCGACCGGCAGGTCTTTCGGGCCATCCTCCCGGTCGAACGGTGGTGTGATCAGGGCGGTCAACCCGTTGGTGGCGGCCAGTTTTTGGAGGGTGTCGGGTACAAATGGCTTCAGATCAAAGAGGACATTGGCGAATTCGAGCGCCCGTTTGCGGGCAGCGCCCAGCGCCTGCGTGCGGATCAGTTGTTGCCGAATCTTTCCCCTGGCCTCCTCCGGCGATTTGGCATCGGCAAAGTAGTTGCTCCCGAGCCGTTGGTAATTGGCCTCGACCATCTCGGTCAGGTTTGAGCTGAGCTCAGTTTCGGCCTCAGGCAGGAAGTTCGTCACGTTGAACCCGACATAGCTGACCTGCACGCGATCGGGGATGAGATAGTTCGCCAGCCGGTTGGAGTAGAATTGGGCGATGGTTTCCGGATCGATTGTGACGCCGGCCAGGTAATTGGATGCAGAGAAGAACACGGCTTCGGTGGCCACTTCCTGATGCTCGCGCTCGTAAAGGGACCTGGCCTCCTGAGGAGTAATCAGCCTCCCGCTCAGGCCATAAGTGGAGATCAGCTCCTGGATTCCCAGAAAATGGCGCACATACCGCTCGAAATCGTCCACTCCCAGGCCGCGCGGCTGCAGCACGCGTTGGATAAACATCGCTGGCGAGGTCACTCCCATCCGCTCGAAAGAGCGCACCATCTGCTGGCCCATGGATGCGGCCGCATCTTCACCCACATGGATGCCGAACTTCTCCTGCAGTTGCACCAGTAACAACCATTGGTAAGTCTCCCGCTCAGGGTCGACCCGTGTCTGTTGTTTGTCTTCATTCAGCCAATGGCCGCTCATGAAGAATGTGTGGAGGTCTACCTCGCGGTAGGCGTTGGCGTAGTGCTCGCGCGTCACCCGCTCGCCATTGATCGAACCGTAATTATCCGAACCGCGGCCGCTATTCAGCTTGGAATTCGGCGACAGGAAGCTGACGAAGCTGATAATGGTCAGCGTTATAATCACCGCCCACAACCACTTCTGATGTTTTCGAATCGTCCCAAACATAACTTCAGTTCACTCTAGAAACGCGCACCCTAACCTTCTTTCACAAGCACGGTCAAACGCAAAATTTCCGCGGTCCGGCGAGGCCGGCCAATCGCGGCTTGTGGTTTTACACCAATTCGGTTGAATGATCCCGTGCGGAATCCGATTTTCGTCGCTTTAGACGTGCCGAGCAAAGAGGCCGCTTTGGACCTGGTGCGGGACCTGGCACCGGTAGTAGCCGGCTTTAAAATTGGCAGCGAGTTGTTCACGAGCGCCGGGCCTGAAATCACGCGGGCCATTCGCGCGACCGGCGCTTCGGTTTTCCTTGATCTCAAGTTCCACGACATCCCTAACACCGTCGCCAAGGCGGTGGCAGCCGCGACACGCCTTGATGTACAAATGCTGACCATCCACACCAGCGGCGGGCTGGAAATGATGCGCGCGGCCGAGAATTCAGCCCAGGAAACCTCGCGTCAAGCGGGACGCCCCGCGCCGCTCGTTCTTGGCGTTACGGTGTTGACCAGTATGGATGGCGGGACGCTGAGTGAACTGGGCTGGAAACCGGATGTTGGCAAGCAAGTGGAGCGGTTGGCGGAGTTGGCCGTGCGCGCCGGGTTGAGGGGCTTGGTTTGCTCGCCCCTGGAAATTGCCAGGCTGCGACAAATCCTGCCCGAAGCCATCGAGTTGGTGACGCCCGGCATTCGCACCGGAACGGAAAAGGCCGACGATCAAAAGCGGACGCTGACTCCCCGCCAAGCGATCGAGGCCGGCGCGAATTGGCTGGTCATCGGCCGGCCGATTTATGCTGCCCCAAATCCGCGCGCAGCGGCGGAGGCGATCGAAAAATCGCTCACGACTTAAATCCGGGCCTACGGCGGCCCGAACTGGAACACGCGGTAGAAGCGGTTGTTAACGCTGAACGGGTTCGCTGGTGTGGCAGGCGGCCCGGTGTCGATCCAGTTTGCGCTCGGACCGGGAGCGGTCAGTGCGCCGGTAGCGGATTCAAACCACGCGGTGAGATCAGGCGAGTATTCGACTTGATAAGCTTTCCCCGCTGACGCCCCCCAGGTCACGGTCACGGAACTCTGAGCCGGTTCAAGCTGAAGATTGGCCACCACAAAGTCCAACGGCACGAAGCCAGCCCGCTGCAAACCGCGCTGAACGACCGGGTTCTGCATGAAACGACGCCAGACCCGCTGCGTGCGATAATTTTCTATCATGATGACAATCGGTCCTTGATCGATGCCCAGCTCATCGGGACCAACCCACTGCGCGCCGAGATTAAAAGCATCCCGGAAACCGTATGCCGTCCACACCCGCGGCCGGTAGTTGGTATAAAAATAACGGAGTGTTGGGACGGAGTACTCGGGCGTGAACGCGATGGACCCGCCGGCCGCAGTAGGTGCGATTGTGCCATCATCTCCCTGAGCTGGTGGCGCGCCGTGAGCCGAGTAGCCGGATGGCCCGTCGCAGGCCGTCAATCCCCATACGGTTCCGTTATAGCCCACGCGGCTTAACGGATTGGCAATGCAGTACGACCGCTGGGCCAGGCTTGCACGCCGGGAGTTCTCGAAATACGTGCTGTTATGGCTATTCATGAAGGCGTCACCGATATGGCGGAAATCCAACCAGCAATGTGAGTATTGATGCCCAAACAAAGGTGGAAACGGGACAAAGGACAAACCATAATACGTCGCCCAGGTGTATCCGCTGGTCCAGGCATTCCAAGCGGAAGCCGGCAACGGATTGGTGGCGGTGCCGAGCCCAAGGCAATACAGAATCATCCCCTCGTTGTACCCCACCCAGTCACTGGCGATAAAACCCGACTCAGGAAACCAGCCCATCGCAACCGCGTTGCTGCCCTGTGCCATCCAGTTCCAATCCACCTGGTTAAAAATTGCGTCAGCGGCCGTGCGAATGGTCGTTTCGTCGGAGTTCGTGCCGTCAAAATATTGTCTGGCGTCGAGCGTCCCCGCCAGCAACAGCGCCGTATCGATCGATGAGAGCTCGGCACTCGTCCGCAAGGCGTTGTTCATGTCCAGGAAATGGTAAAACCATCCCTTGTAGCCGATCGTGCCGGACGCGCTAGTGCCTTGCGGCCCATGCAGGAACGTGTTCAAGGTCGTTAACACCCGGGCAGCGCCTTGTGGGCGTGTGATCCATCCGTGGTCAATTCCGATCCCAATGACCGTGAGCCCAAATCCCACGGCGGCGATGCTGCACGCCGAGTCGATCGCACTCCGATCAGGCACCAGGCCGTTTGTGGGATTGGCCAAGTACCAAAAATAATCGAAATTGACCTCCTGCACGTATTCCAGGAATTCGTTGTCGTCCGCGAAGGCGTGCGGAACCGCTGGCAATAAAGCAGAAGGCAAACTCTCCAGGCCACTCGTCGTCACCTCGGTGACCTCGTAATAATTCGTCCGGCCGTTGATGACACCCGCGCTGACATCACAATACCCCGGCGAGGTGACCAGCCCCGAAGGGTTCAGCAGCACCAAGGCGCCGCCATTGGTGAGCGACCGATAAACATTGTACCCGGCGACGCCCGGCTTGGAGGTCTTGTCCCAGTGCAACACGACGCTTTGGTCGCCGGTCCGGCTCACGAGGCCCGTTGGGGCTTGTGCGGCGCTGGAGTCGTGAAGCAGCGCTACTGCCAGGAGACTGGCTTGGAAAATCAGACGGCGTCTCATGTGCGCTCAAAGCTGAGCGCTACTAGAATATCCAGGCGCGGCTGAGGCGCAACCAATTCTGGGAAAGATGGGAAGGATGGTTTGAAAATCTGCGCTACTTCCTCCTGGAAGCTTCACGTCGGGACCGGGTTCGGGGCGCGCCAGCGCGGGAGTTCGATTTCGAAAACCATTGACATTAGGAAGGCGAGTGCCAGACTAGAATCGGTAATTCATCCCAGGCTAGAGGCATGTCGACAACCCAGGCAGAAGCCACCCTTTTTTTATGAAAACGAGCGCGAATCCCGGAACCACTCACAGCTCAAACTCTTTAAGCACGCCTTGGAGCCAAACGGCTCGAACGCTCCACACCTTGATCCTTGTTTTTGCTGGCCTGGCCGCGTTCTGCCCGAGCCGCAGCCGGGCCTCGAATCTGCTGGTAAACCCGGGGTTCGAATCGGGCAGCGGCCATGTTCCATATATTTCCGGGGTCCAACCGGCTCTGGGCTGGACCTATTTTTCACCTCCGGAGCCATCAAGCTATTTCGGTGATTACTGGGTGGAAAGCGTCATCCCCGCCCATTCAGGAACGCTCTATTGGAAAGAGTGGGGCGCCCTTTACAACCCTGGCGTCAGCAACGTCGCGGGCATTTTTCAGACCTTCAGCGCCGCGCCCGGCTCCATCTTTCAGGCCAGCGGATGGTTTAACACCAGGGCCAGCGACATTCTGGGCCCCGATTGTTTCACTTGGCTCCAAGTGGAGTTTCTCGGCGCTAATACGAATCTGCTCGGTCTCTACAAGAGTGACAACTTCAATGCCACGGTCGGCACTGACGCCTGGTTTCAGTACCCGGTGACGAATGTTTGCAACCTGGCGTCACCGGTTTCACTTGGCGATCCGTTCTTCACGACCTACGCCGTTACTGGAGCCGTGAGCCAAATCGTTGCGCCCCCCGGAACCAAGAGCGTTCGCTACCGTTACTGCTACATGCAGGCCGGCAACGAGGGCGGATCCGCCTATTTGGACGACGCCGTCCTGGACCAGGCCAGCGGCCAGGTCCCGCCGGTTATCAATCGCTTGTCTCCGCTCAACATGATCTTCGTCAATCCGAACGACGGGGTCAGCTTCACTGCCTCGTCCCCGGGCGGCGTTACGATTAACAACAGCGGGATTGGATTGGTGCTCAATGGTGTGGATGTTACGGCAAGCCTGGCCATCACCGGCTCTTCCTCCAATAAAACCGTGGCGTATCACGGACTCCAATCCAATCTCACTTACACCGCTTCCATCACGGTCACCGACAGCTTTGGCTTCACGGCGAGCCAGAGCACTTACTTCGAAACTACCTGGGTTGGCATCCCACCCATCGTGTACCTGTGGGAAGCGGAGGATTTTGATTATACAAACGGAATGTACCTTAATCATCCGGACCTGTGCACCAACGTCGGCAGTGTTAATTGCTACTATGGAAAAGTAGGGGTTGAAGGGGCCGATGAGCATAGCCTCGGCGGTGCCTCCGGTCATTTGTATCGACCCGATGATGCGCTGAGCTTTACGGTCTCGGGCGATTACCTGCGCAAGGACCACGCCACCGCGGGAGTGCTCGATTACCGGATCGACCCTTTCATCGGTGGCTCATGGGTAAATTACACTCGCGACTGGTCGAATGGCACGTTCTGGGTCATCGCCCGGCTGGCGACGGACATCGGACTCTCTGGCACCGTCACCTTGAGCACCGTCAACTCCGACCAGACCACAACGGACCTCGGGACTTTTGCCATCGCCAATGGCCGGGGCTGGACCGCCTATGACAACGTCTTCCTCAAGGATACGAACGGGAACATTGCGGCGGTGACCCTCAACGGCAAGGCTACGTTGCGACTCACCAGCGGCGGCAATCTATTGCCCAATTTTCTCGCCCTGGTCGCCGGGGTGATTGATCTGCCCCAAATCAGCAATCTCTATCCGACCGGGACGCAGCCGTTCGAGAACACCAATGCGCTCAGTTTCACCGTCTCTTCGTCGGGCGCGACGATCCCGGTCAGCGGGATAAACCTCAACCTCGATGGGGCGGACGTTTCCCCAAATCTGGTAATCACCGGGTCCACCTCGGCCAGAAAGGTCGTTTACCCAGCGCTGCAAATCAACGCGACCCATGTCGCGCTCATTTCGGTCACCAATTCCCTCGGTCACGGCATTCTGGTCACCAATTTGTTCGACACTTTCAGTCAGAATAACTACATGGTCGAGGCCGAGGAATTTGACTATAATGGCGGCCAATTTATCAGCCCCTGGATGCCGGACGCTTATTCCACGCTCGGGGCTGTCACTAACATCGATTTCCAGCACACGCCGTTCGCCGGCCAGGCTTTCAATTATCGCAGTGATGGAATTCCAGAGGACAAAACGGCGGATTACCTGCGCCAGGCTTTCGTTGATGTCCTGGGCTCTGACTATGACCTGACCTGGTTTGGGAATGGTGATTGGGCCAACTACACTCGGGTTTATCCCGCTGGCAGCTTCTACGTCTACGGACGCTTTTCAGGTCTGGGCAGCTACTCGATGGACCTGGACCAGGTCGTGGCAGGGGCCGGCACGACCAACCAGGTGACTAAGCGCCTGGGCCGTTGGAGCGCGGTCGGGCGTGGCTATCGCCTTTACGATTGGGTGCCCTTAACCGACGACAGTCTCGCGGTACCTGTTCTTGTAAAGCCAGGCGGACAGACCACTCTGCGCATCGCGACCACTGGCAACTCAAACCCGAACTATTTCATGCTCGTGCCAGTTTCGGGGATTACGCTCTCGGCGGCGCACTCGAATGGCAGTAACCTTTTATCCTTCCCAACCCAAACGGGCGTGATCTATCGCGTCTTTTATCGGAATGACCTGGCCGCCGGGACCTGGACCTTGCTGACCACCGTCGCGGGCGATGGCGGGGTAAAATCCGTCGGCGATCCCTCAAGTTCCACGGCGCGATTCTACAAGGTCGTCGCGCCATAGATCGGCGCGAGGACAGGAAACGTCCGCGCGCCGGGCTCAGAATCTATGGGGCCTCGATTCGGTAAAAGGAAGCCGGTGAAGTGTTGCTGACCGTTAAACCGATGATCGGCGTGCCATTGGTTACCGTCGTCCAGTTGGGCGACGACAGATTCGTGGTGCTCTGCAAGACGTAGTTGGTCAGAGACGCGGGCCAAAAAACGACCTGCTGATTGGGTGCGGCGGCCAGCGCGGAAATCCCCACCTGAGGGAGGGGCGTGATGCTGATCGCGGCAAAGCTCGCTGAGCCGGAATTAGTGGGGTTGGCCTTGTCCTGTTGGATCTGAAAATAGCCTCCAATGGTCGTGTTGTTGATCACCCCTTGCTCGGTATTGCTGAGTTCGAGCGGCGGGCTGTTCGTGCCGTTGGCAGTGTAGATAATCGCGTTTTTTCCGTTTTGATCCCGAAAGTAAGTGATGCCCATGGTGACGGTGTCGCCGGAGTTGAAGAATTTCGGAAACGCATAAAAAGGCAGAAACCCGCCGAAAGCGACAACTTCGTGGCCATCGGTGTCCAGAATGAACTCCCCGCCGTCATTAAGAGGGTTATTAAAAATTATTCCCGCTTCCTTGCGCGGCGTGGCCGGATCGCCCGTCAAGGTGATCTTCATCGAGACTTGAAAATAGTCGCCGCTCTGGAATTGATAGGCGGTGGCTCCGTGGTCGCTGGAAAAATGCCAGGCATCACGGTTGGCAAAGCCGTTGGTCGCGCTGACGTTCCGCTCGTCAAAGGAAACGACCGAGGGATAATTGCTGACCACCGTGAGCGGGGCCCCGGCCACATCGTTATAAACACGCGGCGTGACGCTCGCGGAGTTGATCGAACTGACCTGGGCAATGGCTCCGGTCGCCATTCCAAAACCGAGACTCAAAAGCACAGCCGACCCTGTGTAACGTCCAAGCAAACTCATAGATTTTCTCCTTAAGGCAATTCTTTGGTTAATTTCGAAGAACCAACTCTGGGCCCGACGGGATCGAAGTCAAGGGATTTCTCGATAGCGAATTTTTGGCGACCACCTCATTGGCTACAGCTTATATTGTTCGGCGCGACGGGCATTCTCAAGGAAGTGGCGTGAGTGTCCTCGCCTGCGAGGCTTGGCAACGTCCCGCTGCCAAATTGGCGGCCGGAGCAAGCGACAGCCATTTTCATTCTCAGGATCGCGGAGGCAAAGTTTTACAGACAGGGATACAGCTTCCCGCGATTGGAATTCACGGGAACCGGCGGACCAACGTGTCTGCCCTGCCCCCCGTCGCTACTGCCTCGCTACCAGGAAGGCTTTGAGTTCGGCGGCGGCTTTGCCGCCGAACCCGGGTACTTCCGCGATCCTTTCAACAGGCGCCAGCCGAATGCGCTGGACGGAGCCAAATTTTTTGAGGAGCGCCACTTTGCGCCGGTCGCCGAGGTTGGGAAACTCGTCGAGGATGCTTTCGGAAATCTTACGAAGGCGCAGTTCGGCGTTATAGGTATTCGCGAGGCGATGAGATTCGTCACGCACGCGCTGAAGCAGTTTCAAGGCACCGCTTTCGTGAGACAGGCGCAGGGGCTCTTTTTTGCCGGGCAGGTAGATTTCCTCAAATTCTTTCGCCAACCCGATGATCGGGAGATGGGCTAAGCCCAGTTTCTCCAATTCGGCGCAGGCGGCGTTGAGCTGTCCCTTTCCACCATCAATGAGGATCAGGTCGGGGAGTGCGGAGTGCGGAGTGCGGAGTGCGGAGTTGGGGACGGAGGACGGGCCCGTGCCGGAAACCTGGTTCGGTCCTCCGCTCGCTACTCCGCACTCGTTTAGCACGCGGGTGTATCGGCGACGGACCACCTCCGCCACGGAGGCGAAATCGTCCTGGCCTTCAACCGTCTTGATTTTGAATCGGCGATAGTTTGAACGGTCGGGACGCCCGTTGCGAAAGCTGACGAGCGACGCAACTTTAAAAGTGCCGCTGATGTTGGAGATGTCGAATCCTTCGATTCGTTGGGGAGGCCCGGGCAGGCCCAGCGCCGCGCCCAACTCCACCAGGTCGCGAGCGGGATCAAGCGCCAGGGGCAGGCTATAGGGAACGCGCTCGAAATGATTCACTTTCTTCGTCGTGCGCTGGAGATCGGCGAGCAAGTCCCGCAGGTCCGCCGCGCGCTCATATTCCTGCGCGGCCGCCGCCTTTTTCATTTCTTCACCCAAATGCTCCTGCATTTCCTCGCATTGGCCTTCGAGAAAATCGCAAGCGGCGCGGACCTGCTCGAGATATTGGTCACGCGTGACATTGGCAATGCAGGGCGCGGTGCAGTATTTCAGATGGGCATAGAGGCAATGCTTGTAGTCGCGCTCGGTGGGAGTTAACGGGCGGCAGCCGCGCAAATGGAATTGGCGCCGCACCAGCGCCAGCGTGCTCCGTAACGCGCTGGAGCTCGGGAACGGCCCGAAATAACGAGCCCCATCGTCCTGCTTGAGCCGGGTAAGGCTGAACCGCGGGATCGGGTCGTTGAAGTTCACCTTGAGCATGAGGAACCGTTTGTCGTCGCGAAAGCTGACGTTGTAGCGTGGGTGGAACTCCTTGATCAGCTTGCTTTCCAGCAAGAGCGCTTCCGGCTCGCTGCGGACCACATGGAAATCCAGGTCGTAAATGGCATCGACCAGCGCGTTGAATTTCAGGTCCCAGCCCAGCCGCCGTGATGATTGGAAATACTGACTCACACGCTTGCGCAGATCTCTGGCTTTGCCCACGTAAATCACCGTCCCAAACCGGTCTCGCATCAGGTAAATGCCGGGCTTATGCGGGAGGACGCTGATTTTCGCGCGGATGTTCTCAGCCATTGACATGCCACTCCTACGATACAGGTGACCCGTCGCTGCTGGCAAGCGGACGAGGAGAACTCTGCTTCTGCGGATGTGGGCGCGCTGGGCTTCGCCACCCCTTCGGGACGGTTCGCTGTACCGATCCCTTACCCGGAACACACGTCACAACCTTCACTTCCTGAGCAGGTTCCGACGCCATCGTGATCCGGGGCTGAATCGCTCCACCAATAATAGAGGCCAGCGATGCCTCGATGAATAGAACGAAGCGAACGCAAAATGAAACCAACCCGCAGCCAACGCCAGACGGCCGACGCTCTATGTCTCTTCGCAACTGCAGCGCTGGTGCTGACGTCGTGTACCGGTCCGCGGCCGTTGAAAGGCGGCCAGGCGCTGACCACGCGTTCGTCCGGAGGCTCGATCCAGCAAGGCCTCGACCAGGGCGACAACCCGGCCCAGCCGAGCCGGCAGGATCAGCAAACTCTCAAAGTCCGGACCTGCACGCTGCCGGTGGGCGCGCGCATTGAGGACGCCCGGATCCAAAGCGGCGGCGACGGCGTTCCGATCACCAACACACAATCCATTGTGCTCAGCGCCCCGATGCCGGTCACGGAACGTGAAGAAACGCAGGCCAAAACCGAACTCGGCGCGGCACAGAAAGACACCGCGCGTGAACTGGGCGTCAAACTTTCGAGTCTCAGGGGAATCACGTGGGTCGGAGTTGGGTTGTTTATTCTAGGGCTGGCGTCGCTCGTCTGGCCTCCGCTCAAGGCGATCATCGGCAGCGTCACCACCAGCGCCGCGATTATGCTCGGCGGACTTGCCCTGTTGGTCTTGCCGACGCTGGTCGTCGGTAACGAACTGCTGATCCTCGGCGGGGTTGCGCTTACGGCCAGCGCCTGGTTCCTGGCCCATCGCCACGGCCAACTCCGCGGCCTGCTCAACGGTTACTCAGAGACTTCTGTAAATCCTGCGCGCCCGGACGTCCTGCCGAACGGCGTTAAGCCCGAGCCAAAAACTCAAAATTAAAAACTCAAAATTAAAAACCATCTCCGCGCTGCCCCCATGCCTCACTTACCCACCATCATCCGCTCGCCTACGGCAGCCACTTCCCGCCACGGTCGGCGGGGGTCTGACAGGGAACTCCAAAACCATACACGACGAAATCCCTTGATAGCTCAGACCTCTGCCCTCCCGTGGCGGCCCTCGCTCTGCTCCATGCATCGCCAATCGCCAATCGCCAATTTGAACGATGAACCCAAATTCGACTGAACTTGCGGCCTGGATCGCGTGCCTGTTTTTCCTGGTTGCCGGATGGAACCAGGTTGAGAAATTTTTCGATCGCCGCACGCAACGGGGCACGCCGCGCCAGATCCAGCCTCAACCGCTGGCGATCACAAAATTCGATCAGCCGATCACTGAAACACTTTGTCAGAGCCGACGGCACGAGGTTTCCAATGAAATGCTGCGCCTGGAACATGAGCTGGGCGGGCTGCGCCGTGATCGGCGCGCGGATGTAGCGGAACTGCAGCAGAAAATCAACAAAGTGGACCGGGAAGTTGGCGAGCTGCGGGCGTCCGTTGATTTGAATAACCAACAACTCACACGGATCGACGCCAAGCTCGACCGTGTTATTGAACGCCAAAATCCATGAATCCGATCGGTGATATCAAACGCTTCCTGTTGCGGGCGTTGTTTCGTCTGAATGGCGTGCCCTGGCCCGATCCGCTCCTCGACGACACGGTCCGCCAGGGCGTTCTGCCTCGCCCACTGCAGAGCGATATCAACCAGGCCAAGCGCGAGCTGGAAAGCGCCGGCTACACCCAAGGCAGTCGCGACGAACTCGACGAACTCCTCACCTGGACGCTCACCGACAAAGGCCGCCACAAGGCGAAACAGCTTGGGTGATTGACCTGGCCATGCATCGCAGTTCCTCGAACTCCCGCACCCGGCGCCGCCAGCGGAAACCCGCGCCGGAACTCTTGGCGGCGGAAACGCGGCCGGAGGATCCCGCTCCTGAGGATTTGCAGCGATTGCAGGAAACGTTGCTCGAGCAGATCGCCCAGGGAGCAACGGTCTGCCGGGAAATTGAAAGCCAGCTTCGGAAACACTCGGCACCCGAACTCGAAACCATCATCAAGCTGCACCGTGTGCTGGTGCTCAAGCTCAGCGCCGAGTCACGAGCCGCCCCCGAGCTGTTGCACCTGGTCGCCACGCTCATGAAGCCGGTAATGGATTGGGCACGGCTGGAGGAGAAACGCAAAGATCGCGAATTGGCGTGGCAGAAATACCGCGACCAACTGGCGGCGCAACAAGCCGCCAAGGCGAAGGAGAATCGTGAGCCGGCCGGGGCGCTCCGCCCGGAAACCCTCGAGAAAATCGAACATGAACTCAACCTGTTCTGAGCCGTATTTTTTGCCGTACCAAACCGCCTGGCGCCAGGATTCGGCCCGGTTGCGGATCTGCCAAAAGAGCCGGCAGATCGGCCTGAGCTACGTCGATAGCTACGACAGCGTGCTCAAGGCGGCGCTCGTGACGGGACGCGATGTCTGGGTCATGTCCCGGGACGAGGCCCAAGCCAAGCAGTACATTCGCTACTGCAAGCGGTGGGCCACGATCCTGCAGCACGCCGCCGGCGACCTCGGTGAAGCGGTCTTCACCACCCGTGACGGTAAAGCGGCCAAGGTGCAGGTGCTGACTTTTGCCAGCGGCTTCAGCATTTACGCCCTGTCCTCTAACCCGGACGCGATCGTTGGCAAAACCGGACACGTCAAGCTCGACGAATTCGCATTGCATAAAGATCAACGCACGCTCTATGCGGTGGCGAAACCGGTGATCCAATGGGGCGGCACGCTGTCGATTATCTCGACCCATCGCGGGGTCGGGACTGTGTTCAACGAGATCATTTGCGATATCCGCGAACGAGGCAATCGGATGGGCT
>JANXQE010000452.1 GCA_025356925.1 Limisphaerales bacterium
ACTCGATCTCATCATACCGTGTGCATGGCGAATTCATGTTCCAACGGCGATTGGCGGTTCGAACAAGCCGTGCCAATGGCTCTTCCAAGACTAGCCTTCCAAGCCGATGGATTCCGGACTAGCGCTACCGACTTTCCTTTGCTGCATATCGCTCTGCAGCCCTTGGTGCATGCTGAATCACTTTGGCCTGCTCCTCGGGCGGTAGACCGTCCATTTCCTCAATTATTTTCGCCGCTGTCACGAGAGCAAGTTTATTCGCCGATACGCCGATTTCAAGCGGCCAACCTGTCGTATTTACGGCGCGCCAAATAGCTCGGAATGCGCCTGCCAGATTGCATTTGTGAACAATAACACGTCTGCCGGAAACACCTCGATATACTGCGAGCGGAGACTGTTCATCTGCCTCAGCGGATAGATTCCCTCCTGCAGTTCAGCCAAATAAGTGTCGTTACTGCATTGGACCGGAGAGCTGGGGGTGCCGCCGCAAGCTGCCCCTCCCCCGCTCGATCCGTAATAGTTGTTGGATTGATAGGCGGCGAGTGTGCCATAACTTTGAGCCGACTGCACAACCGCCTGTGAGGCTGTCTGGCCGGTCATTAAAAAATTGAATTGCACGACCAATTGTCCGGCGAACTGTTGGCCCGCCAGCAAGAGCAGCGGTTGGTTGGGGTCCGGAATGTTGTTGGTGATCAGTTGCCCGTTGTTGTCAATCGGCGGAAAGGAATTCGTGACATCGGGAATGATGGCGATGCTGAAGCATTTGTCGGGAAAGTTCTGCTGGAAGAAGCTCACGATATTGCTCCAGCCAAACACCAGCTTGGCCGGAGTGTAACCGGCCGCCTGCCAAATGGCCGGCGCGTTGCTGACACAATCCAAGCCGGTGCCGTCAGGGGTTTCCGCCGGCAGTCGCAGTTCGTCCGTGGTCCGGTTGATGCCAGTCAGCCGCAACAGGGTCAGGCTGTCGTAAGTACCCGCAGTTTTGAGATGCGCGGACAGTCTAGTGAGCATGGTGTTCCAAGCCGTCAGGAAGTTGGTGTCCCAGGGAGCGGCGATCGTCTCGGAAATGCAGTTGCTGGTTGCGCCCTGGTGCGGTGAAACCGTGAATTGCAACGGCATTGAGCCAGCCCCGCCGCTACCTGGGGGTTCAAAGAGCCAGGCCGGCATGTTTATACCGGCTGGGATCGCCAGATCAATCTTTTTGCCGAGACCAGCCGCAGTGTTCATCCATTGGTCCAGGTCGGTCCAGTGAAAGATATGGTTAGTGGGTTCGATTGCGCTCCAGGCGATGACGAGCACCAAGCCGTCCACGCCTGGCTGGTTGAGGGCATTTGTGAGGGTGACCGCGTAATTTGAAGAAACCTGCGATACATCGCTGCTGTAAACGTAAATACCGCGCAGATCCGCGGGCCGAGCCAGGCGGAGATACTGGACGGCGTTGGTTGCTGGGACGGACAACGAAAAGAGCGTCGTGTTTGAACTGAACGCGGGCGCAAGCGTGCTGCGTTGCCAGGTTGAGCCTGGGGCCAAACCGGAGGACTGCTCCAAAGTGAAAGCCGTGTTCGTGTAGGGCCAACTGACGATAATTAAGTGGTTGCTCAGCGCACTCGCGCTCAAGTCCGACAACGATTGGGCATGGGTAAACCCACGCAAAACCATCAGGAGCAGCAGAAAGCAAGATTTCATATCAGGGCCTTTTTTTCCAAGACAAAAGGGCGCGACCAAAGTTCGTGGGAATTGTTCTTCCACGCTGACGTGGGCGCATAAAAGGGGGCTGGCACAGCAGACCACTTTCCACCACAAACTCCCTAACGTCTAGTCCGCTCAGGGCGATTGTTTGGTCGACGTCATCCACGGCAGCCAGCCCTGCGGCGGACGGCCGCAAGGTCACGATGAAAATCTCTATGGAGCGACCGAATTCGGCGGCGCGAACGACGCCGGCACGGTGTTTAGAGTGACCCAGGCCGGAGAGTTGACGACCCTGGTTGGGTTCGGTCTCCAACCCAGGGACCCTTGCCCCCTCATCCGCACGGTCCGTTTTGGGTTCGTTTTCCGACTTCAATACGGAACAACGAAAGCCGCCATCATGTGCATCAGAAACGTATGTCTCTAAAGAATGTACTCACAACGCAGCGCCAGCATCGGATCAATCCTCGACGCGCGGCGTGCCGGAAGCCAGCAGGCTAGCAAACTACCCGGATCACCAACAGTCCGCTGGAGCATGGTCGTTGCAACGCTTGCACTACCGAGCCG
>JANXQE010000283.1 GCA_025356925.1 Limisphaerales bacterium
CCGCGAAATCCGCGAAATCCACGGTCAACATGCGAGGGCTGAGTTTTCGTCGCGGGCGGCGACGATTCTAAACGAGACTGGTAGATTGAAATCTGGGTTGCGCGGTTCGGGTAGCCCGACGGTTTGTACAATGCGTGCGCACTTGCCCCAGTGGGCAATTTGAATCGGCTTGCAAAGTGTTTTCCGCAGGGTCAATCTAGGCGTGTAGCCCGTTTCGTGACCGCATGGTTAGAACCGACTTCGCATGGACTGGCAAAACGAACCAGCAACGTGGAAGCAACTCAGGTACCTGAGGCAACATGGCTATACACCGGACCGTCACCTGACGAAAACGGCGGCGGCGGAATTAATCACCGGCATGGGGGGACAGATCGCCACGGAGACTCCGGCGCCAGAGATACTCGTCCATCAGTTACCGAAACTGGATGCCTACCTGCTCCGGACCACAGTGGAAGAGGCAGCGAGGGCGGTCTCGGGCGCCACTCGGGAAAACATCCATACGACTGAGCAAGACCTGGCGATTGCGGTTTCCAAGCGGCAGACGTTTTGGATCGACACGTGCCGCGATCCCACGCGCATGCAGGCAGCCTGTGGCCAGGTACTGGAGTTATACAGGATTTACGGGTGCAGTTTCGAGGCGCCCTCGAATAGACAAGTTCAGGAAGTGTTGTCCGCGCTCGATTCGGTCATACCGTCATGGGACCGAGATCATCCGGCGCTATTCTACCAGACACTCGAGTTGAATTACCCGGAGCTGGCGCGGAGACGGTGAACTGCGGACCAAACTCGAAATCCGAAGGCCGAAGCTGCAGCCGCAGTCGTGGAGTTCGCCGGTGCTATGGGAGGAGAATCACTCGGTAAAACCGTTGCGAGTTGGAGCTCATGGGGGTTGATGTTTCGAGGCTCTCTCCAGCCGCGGTTATTGAACCATTCAGGCTAATCCAATTGGCGGTGGCCAAGCTGGTTTTCGATTGCAGTTGATAAGTGTGTCCTGGAGCGGTGCTCCAGGACAGGTTTAGGTTCCCGCCGGATTGGCTGACGATTTGGAAGGAGGGCGGCGACACTTCGACGCTCAGGACTGCCCCGGAGCTGGCGACCGAACCGGAGGCGTTGGTCACGATTACGGAATAGCTCCCCGCGTCAGCAAGAGTAAGATTAGCGAGCCTTAGAATGCGCGTGGAGGCGCCGCGGAGAGAAGCGTGATCGGTCAGGTTGGTTGCGCTCCTTTGCCACTGATATGATAACGGTGCGCCTCCAGTAACCGCGACGCTGAATACGGCCGAGCCTCCCGTAAGGCCGGTCTGACCGACAGGCTGCGCGGTAATTTGCGGCGCGCCGCTGAAGCTCAGCCGGAAGATGGTGCCGTGACCGCCCGGTCCCCCAGCACTAGTGGTCCCGTACAAATTCCCGTCGGAGCCCTCGGTTAACGCGGTTACGGGGTTTGCACCATCATTGAATCCATCGAACTCGACCAGGGTCGAGACCACACCACCAGGCGTCATTCTGAACACCGTGCCGTAGTCAGCGGCACCTCCCTGCTCCGTCGTGCCGTAGAAATTCCCGTCGCTGCTGAGAACCAAACCGGCGGCAGGATAGGAACCGTCCGTAAAATTGAGGGCGTACAGTGTCTGTAAAGCGCCGTTGGTGCTAAGGTTGAAGAGTGTGCCGTAAAAGGCAAACCCGCGGATCGTGTTGTAGCTGGTCGCACCGTACAAGGCGCCATCATCCCCCAGGACCAAACTGCCAACCGGGTGATATCCATCCATGCCGCCGGTAAAGGAATACAGAGTCGTGAGCGCACCACCTGGAATAAGCCGGAACACGCTCCCCTGGTTCGATGTGCCACCGCTGGCGCTGGTCCCGTAAAATGTGCCGTGCGACAGTTCCAACAAAGCGCCCGCCGGTGAACTAGCCTCCGCGCCCCCAACGAATGCATGCAGAGTGCCTAGCGTCCCGCCGGAGGTGATCCGGAAAATCGTACCCAGGCCGTTCGCTCCGCCATTCTGGGTAGCACCGTAGAAACCGCCATCGGTGCCCTGAATCAGTGCTGTGGCCGGCGAACCGCCATCGTTCCCTCCAGTAAACTCATGCAGGATTGACGCCTCGCCCGCAGGAGTCATTGCCAACACGGTTCCGGCTCCAGAAGCGCCGCCGGCACTGGTTGTGCCATAGAAATTACGATTGGTCGAGAGCACTAATCCGGCCAAGGGAAATGCTCCGTTGGTTTGGTCAAATGAGACCAGCATGATGAAGCCGCCATTCGTCCCGATCTTGAAGGCACTACCATTGTGGAAGCTTCCTCCAAGTTGAGTTGTGCCGTAGAGATAACCATCACGTCCATCCGCCAATCCGTTTGGGCTGCTACCGTCCGTGCCGCCGGTGAACGAGTACAACGTGCTGAGCTTCGTGCCCACCGCGCTGACGGGGACCACCGATAGGATGGCGCCCGCGCTGTTGGTCCGACCCAGGCTATTAGTCGCGACCAGGGTATAAGTCCCATTATTGGCTTCGGTGACATTCGTGAGCGTCAAAGTATCAGTCGTGGATCCCGACAGGTTCCCGGCGTCCAGCAGGTTGGTTCCACTCGCCTGCCACTGATAGTCCAACGGCAGGTTACCGATCACGCCCGCTCTAAGAATGACCGTCGATCCGGGCGTCACTGTCTGGTTTGTCGGTTGCAGCATGATCAGCGGAGCGGACACCAGGACCTGAAGGACCGCTGGAGCGCTCGGCTTGGGCAGCGTATTTCGAATCACGCCAGACAGCCCGTTGACAACCCAGTTTGCTTTTTCCGGGGTCGCAGATGGCAGTCATCCTCGCGGCGCATTAATCCAGGGCAGCGATGGCAACTTCTACGGCACGACAACCGATGGTGGTTCTTTTGGCGCCGGCACCGTCTTCCGGATGACTCCCGGAGGGGCGCTAACGACTATTGCCCAGTTCGACGGTTTTAACGGCGCCAACCCAGAGGCGCCGTTATTGGAGGATACGGACGGGAGCCTCCTTGGTGTGACACAGAATGGAGGCCCGGCGGACCAGGGTGTTATTTTCCGCCTCAGCATTCCTTCGACGCCGCCACAAATCACCAGTCAGCCTGGCGGCTTGGTCACCTACGACGGCGCGACGGTTACTCTCAGAGTGGCCGGGTTCGGCAGTTCACCGTTGTTTTACCAATGGCAGAAGAACGGGATAAATCTGGCGAATGGATCTCAGGTTCTCGGAGCCCAGTCCCGCAGCCTGGTTCTTACCAACGTGAGCCCCGCAAACGCCGGCGCCTATTCAGTGATCGTTAGCAATTTCCTGGGCTCGATTCCGAGCGCTCCAGCGGT
>JANXQE010000506.1 GCA_025356925.1 Limisphaerales bacterium
TTCTGAAATCCTCGTGACTTTGCTCGGTGGTCTGGTATCCAAACTTGCAGTGACGTTTATATGAAAAAACCCCTTGTATTGCTTAAATCCAGATGGCGCGCGAACCACGAAAAAATCGTTCCTCCCGTTCCATCGGATTTCGAGTTTCAGGTTTCGGATTCCCGACTCGGTCCGCCTTTGACCCCGCGCATGATTTGCCGATTGAAGCGCCTGTTGGGCCCTGTGCTGATGCTGGCGCTCTGGTCCGCCAGCCTGGCAGCCCAGGAGTCCAACTCACGCTGGCCTGAGGAAAAGGCGCAGGCCTGGCAGCAGAAAACTGGCTGGCTGGCGGGATGCGATTTTCTGCCGAGCACAGCGATTAACCAACTGGAAATGTTCCAGGCGGACAGCTTCGACCTGGCGACCATCGACCGGGAACTTGGCTGGGCGCAATCGCTCGGGTTTAATTGCGCCCGGGTCTATCTGCAGGACCTGCTTTGGCAGCAGGATTCGGAAGGTTTTCTAAATCGGTTGGACCGGTTTTTGACGGTGGCGGACCGGCACGGCGTCGGGGTCATCTTCGTGCTCTTTGACTCCTGCTGGGATCCGTTTCCGAAACTGGGGAAACAGCGGGCGCCCCGACCGCACGTGCACAACTCCGGCTGGGTGCAAAGCCCCGGGGCGCGGGAACTACTCGATCCCTCCAAGCGGCCCGCCCTGAGGGATTATGCCGTGGGCGTGGTCAGCCGCTTCCGGGATGACCGCCGCGTGCGGGCGTGGGATATCTGGAATGAGCCGGATAACATGAACCGGCCGGCTTACGTCGATCAAGAGCCCACGAACAAGGTGGAGTTGGTGCTGCCGCTGCTCAAGCAGGCGTTCGCCTGGGCGCGCGAAGCCAAGCCTTCCCAGCCCTTGACGTCCGGCGTGTGGATCGGGACGTGGCCGGATCCGGAAAAGCTCAACCCCACCGAGCAGGTCCAACTATCTCAATCTGACGTCATCAGCTTCCACAATTACAATGACCTTGCCAGTCTGAAAGAAGCCATTGCGCACCTCAAACGCTACCATCGGCCCCTGCTTTGCACCGAATACATGTCTCGGGGCAACGGCAGTTTCTTCGATCCCAGCCTTGGCTATCTCAAATCGCAAGGCGTGGCCGCGCTGAACTGGGGCCTGGTGGAGGGCAAGAGCCAGACCATTTACCCATGGGATTCCTGGACCAAACATTATGACAGCGAGCCCGCGATTTGGTTTCATGACATCTTTCGGCGCGATGGCAGCCCTTACCGGATGCAGGAAGTCACCTACATTAAAGATATTGCGCAAAGCGTATTCGTGTTTAATGGCGAGGATTTGGCCGGCTGGAGCGAGCCCCGAGGTGATTGGTTGGTGGCTGACGGCGTGACTTTGGATTCCGCAAATCCTGAGGTTCTGGTGGTCAACCCCGGCCAGGGCGTGATGGTAAACGGGATCAAAGGGCGCACGCTGGACCTGAGGACGGAAGCCGAATTTGGCGATATGGAACTGCACGTGGAATTCTGCATCCCCAAACACTCGAATTCCGGGGTTTACCTGCAGGGCCGCTATGAGGTCCAAGTGTATGACAGTTTTGGCGTCGAAAAAGACGCCTACGCCGGTATCGAATGCGGCGGCATCTACCCGCGGTGGGTTAACGAGCAAAACCTGGACGGCCATTCACCCCGCATTAATGCAAGCAAGCCCGCCGGTCAGTGGCAGTCTTTTGACATCGAGTTCCGCGCGCCACGCTTTGACCCGTCCGGCAAGAAAGTCGCAAACGCCAGGATGGTTCGAGTTCTGCACAACGGCCAACTCGTCCACGAACAGGTGGACCTGAACGGTCCCACCCGCAGTTCACATTGGAGCGATGAAAAGCCACAGGGACCCATTCTACTACAGGGCGATCATGGGCCGGTGGCGTACCGGAATCTGCGGGTAAAACGAATCACGCTCGATTAAGGATCCCTGAAATTCCGGACCAGGAGAGCGATGCCTCGAACTGGTTAGCAGTCAGCGAGAGCCAGGCCGGGGCTCATTCTGGCAAAACGCGCGGAAGCGGAGCTTTGACGAAGCTGATCTGGCGCAAGTAAATCGGCACCAGCTTTTCGCCGGGAATAAACTCCGCAGAGTTAAGCGCCAGTTTTCCAAGCGTCGCCGCTCGCGGAAACACGGTCCGGCCTTGGGGAAACCAGCGACTCACCTCCGGTCCGACCAGCACTGCACCTTTTTGTCCGCAGTCTTCCACTGTCGCGCGGGAGGCCAGACGGAGCGGTTCGAGCTCGCGCCATCCGCTCGATGATAGTTCGTAATTGGCGAGATAAAACTCGCCACGCTGCGCATCAATGACCACCGCGATCGAACCTGTGAGGCCTCCCGAGTGGGCTTCGGCCGCCAGACAATGCGCACTGCTCAAGCCTTGCAGGTTCACCCCGCGCCCAAGCTGCCAACCCTGCGCCAACGCGATGGCCGCCCGAATCCCAGTGTAGGATCCGGGGCCAAGTCCCACGGCTAAACTCTCGACCTGTTCCCGCTCAACGCCGGCTCGCCGCAGCACTTCCTCGATCATCTCAAAAGGCTTATTGGGAGCAGCACCGGCTTCGACGACCTCGTGTTCAATCCAGGCCTGGGGCCCAACGGCTCGCTGCACCACCGCTACGCTCCGTTGCGGTGAGGAGAACTCAAGCGTTAAAATCTTCATAGGAAATGCACCGGCCCGATTCGGAGGTGATCTCGATTTCAACCCATCGAATCCACCGCAGATGTGGAGCCTCTCGAGTCGGACTGTGGCCGGCCTGCTCCCGAGATTCGGGCCTCAGCCCGTGCGGCTTTTCACCAAACCAACGCTCGGCCCATTCGATCACCGTAACCCCGTCCGGGTACAGATACTCCTCCAATCCGGCCGCCTGGACCTGTTCGGGCGTATCCAACCGGTAAAGGTCCAAGTGAAACAGAGGCAATCGGCCTCCCGGATAAACGTTGACCAGGGCGAAAGTGGGCGAAAGGACACGCGTCGCGAGGCCCAAACCTCGGGCGAGTCCCTTGACCAGTTGTGTTTTGCCAGCGCCCAGGTCGCCGCACAGGCCGATCACCAGTCCGCGCGGAACGATGCGGCCCCAGGCCTCGCCGATCCCGAGGGTGTCAGCCGGGCTGTGCGAAATGTTCGTAACCATGCGCAGTTAGAGGGCGTGTCCCGTATTGATCGCGCAGCGTGACACCCTCGATGGAGGTGATTCTGCCGATGCAGCTCAACGGGGCGCTCGGGAATTGCCCTTTCCAGGCATCAAGGAGCGGCACCGCATCGCGACCTGGTAAGGTAAACAAGAGTTCGAAATCCTCGCCATCAGTCAAGGCAGCAAGCAGAGCGGGCTTGGCCGAGGTCGCGGCCTTGGCAGTCCGCCGAGCTTCGCGGCTGATCGGGATTGCCGAGACCAGCAATTCCGCACCGACACCGCTGGCCTTGAGGAGGTGGGGCAAATCACCTGCCAGCCCGTCACTCAAGTCGATCATGGCATGGATCGAGAAGTGGTCGGCCAGCCAGCGCGCTTCGGCCAAACGAGGCTCGAACTCGAGGTGCTTGCCCGCGAGCGAACCGCCCAGTTCGCCGGTGACAAAAATCGCGTCGCCCGCCTCCGCCCCGGAACGGCGGAGTGCTTTACCCCGTGGCACCCAACCGAGGACCGAGATCGAGACCAGCAGGCGCTCGGGATTGGTCGTCGTCTCTCCGCCGACAACCGCG
>JANXQE010000555.1 GCA_025356925.1 Limisphaerales bacterium
TCCGGTTTTCCCATTCCGCACTCCGCACTCCTCAGGCCCATACTTCTGCCTTCCTGAGTTGTTTCAAGAGCAGCTCCTCCAAGGACATGTTTGAGCTGACGGTAAAGAAGTTGATGCCGCGGGCCTGGCAAAATTCACGAAGACGCTGGATGAAGTTTTGCACGGTTTGCTGATATGCTTTCATGCGGTAGCGACCGAAGGTCACTTCCTGCATCCCCCCGGTTTCCGAGTCAACTAAGCGGAGATCGCCGAAGGTTGTCGGGGAAATTTCTTCCGGCGAGAAAATTTGAACGAGGTCAACCTGGAAACCGCGCCCGATTAGGGCATCCAGGCCGGCCTCGTAACCGGCCGGGTCAAGAAAGTCGCTGAGCACCAGGGCCAGTCCGGCTTGACGCGCCTCGAGCGCTCCCCGGCGCAAAGCCTCGTTGAGGTTCGCCGCTCCCCCGGCGGTGAGAGCACTGAGGTTTTGGAAGAACTGAATCCCGGATTTCCGCCCCCGCACAGAGCGCAAGGCGCCTCGGGCGGCGAGTTCCATGCTGCGCGCCCCGGCGTCCGACCGTGGATCACTGGGCGAATTGGGGAAAGGAATCACGCTGACCCGGTCAAATCCGCAAAGCGCAACATAGCCTAGAGCGGCGGCGACCTGGCGGGCGAAATCGAATTTGCGCGGTGTGCCGAAGCTCATGGACTCACTGGCATCCAGAAAGATGCGCACTGGCAATTCGCGTTCTTCCTCGTAGAGTTTCAGGAACAACCGTTCCAGGCGGCCATAGAGGTTCCAATCCAGATAGCGGAAATCGTCGCCGTGCACATAAGTGCGGTAGTCGGCAAACTCGACTGATTGCCCCCGGGCCCGGCTGCGCCGCTCTCCTTTGGCGGAGCTTTTAGCACGGCGTGCGGCCAGCAATTGAAACTGCTCGAGCCGGCGAAGCAGTTCCGGGGTGAGCAAAGCGTTAGCCATCGGGCGGGAACGTTCGTTTCTTGACGCTGTGGCGGAGCTGCTCCAGCTCAGCTTTCAGCGGGAGCCAGTAACTTCGATCGCGTTGTCGCTCGGCGCGCTCTTCGGCGGCAAGCGCATCTTCCAGATCCTGGATTCGATCGGGCTGGGCCAGCGAGAGCAAGGGGCGTTGATTCGTGATTTCGGTCGCCAGCCCAGTCCAACTGTGTGCTGCCTCGATCAATAGTTCAGGTGTCCGGAGCTCGCGCAGCCAGAACTGCCTTTGCTCGGCTGTTGAGTCCTGGCGATGCTGTAGATAATGGGCTTCCAGCAGCCGTTGGAGCATTGGCCAATCCTTGCTCCGTTGCGTCTTCTTCGCTCGAACCAGGTCGGGCAGTGAAAGCAACTCGTAAATCGTTCCGTCCTGATCAGTTAAGGTCGTTCGCCGGTCCCAAAGCTGTTCGAAAGGATCAACTCCGCGCAGCTTGGACATGATGTCCACGCGGATGTCCGCGGCTTCTTTTTGATGACAGCGAAAATGGACTGCGTGGCCTCGCTCGAGAAATTCGGCACCGAAAGGTGGTACCGCGATGGGCTCCGCTTCCAGGTCCTGGAGCGCCGTACGGAGGCGCTGGAGATTCGCCGAGTCCAGCAGGACGAGCAGGTCCGTGTCACGGCTAAACTCCGCCGCGCCGTAAAACACGCAAGCCTGACCGCCCATCAGCAAGGCACGGACCTGGCGTGCTGCCATCATAGAAAGGACTTTGCGTATCCGGCTCGGGATCAAGAGAGCCTCCAATCTGAAGATAATGTTCCCAAAGATCGCCGCTGACATGCCATCGCTGCAGCGGAGTCATGCGATACCATTCTGCCCATTCTTCGCCTGCGATTTCTTCGGGTTGCAGCATTCTCGAGCTTACCTAAGGTCAGCGGCCAGCTCAAGCGGGCTCCACCACCCAGCTCCAGTTTGGCGGGGGGGCATCTCGACACGGTACCCAAAAGTAGCGCAGGCTTCCCAGCCTGCTGTATCGCCGGCATTCCTGCCGGCGGGGTGCCCTGGCTGAGATAGGACCGAAATTCGGCGCGCCTCAAAACCTCGAGCCCTTTCAGGTCGCAGACCTGCAATACGGCAGACTGAAAGTCTGCGCTACGCGACCGGGCAGTGTCGAGATGCGCCCGTTCGGCGGCCATCAACATAAAATACGATGAGATCACCGTATTTATGTTCATGCTCGCCTCGTGGTTAGGACACCAGCGCGTGCGCGTCCCGGGGAACATCCCGCAGGACCTGGGCAATGACGTGGTCCGTCGTAATTCCTTCGGCCTCGGCTTCGAAATTCAAGATCAGCCGGTGACGGAACGCGGCATAAGCTACGGCCTCGATATCGTCGAAGCTCACGTTGAACCGGCCGTCAATCATTGCCCGAACCTTACCGGCGAGAATCAGGGTTTGGCCGCCGCGCGGACTACTTCCAAACCGCAGGTACTGAGAGGAAATTGGCGCCGCAGTCTCAGTTTTAGGGTGAGTGGCCAGGACGAGTCGAACCGCGTAGTCCTGCACATGCGAGGCGATCGGCACTTCGCGGACCAGGCCCATCAATTCTATCAGGGTCTCCCTGGCCACCACCTTTTGGACCTGGGCCTTGGACCGCGTCGTGGTGCGCGTCAGGACTTCGCCTAATTCCTCCGCGGAAGGGTAACCGACCAAGATCTTAAAAAAAAACCGATCGAGCTGTGCTTCCGGCAAAGGATAGGTCCCCTCCTGGTCGATCGGGTTTTGGGTGGCCATGACGAAAAAGGGCTCCTCGAGCGGGCGCAATTCGCCGCCCGCGGTGACCTGGTGTTCCTGCATGGCTTCGAGCAAGGCTGATTGGGTCTTGGGCGTGGCGCGATTAATTTCGTCCGCCAGCACCAGGTGGGCGAAGATCGGTCCGCGCTGGAATTGGAACTCTCGCCGACCGCCGGGAACCTCCATCACGATATTGGTTCCCAGGATGTCCGCCGGCATTAGGTCGGGTGTAAACTGAATGCGATTAAATGACAGATCCAGGACTTCACTCAGCGTCCGAACGAGCAAGGTCTTGCCCAATCCCGGCACACCTTCCAGAAGGACGTGGCCGCCGGCAAACAGTGAAATGAGCGTCCCCTCCACGATGGCGTCATGCCCCACGATCACCTTCCCGATTTCGGCCCGCAGCGCCGAGTACGCCCCGCGGAAAGCTCGAATTTGTTCCTCGGTGTTCATTTCTTCAAATCATCAAAATAATCCTTCACCGCGCCCTGGTAGGCTCGCGGCACCTTTTCCTGGCTCAACGCGCTTTGGGCATCGGACTGGGCAGTCGCAGCCGCTTCGGCATAGTCCACCTTGCTTTGGCCTTTGATGCTGACCCCTTTTAAGGTGATACTCGGCATCTGTCCCCCAGGAGTAAACTGGCCCTTCACTTTGGTCGGTTTGAGAGCATCGCTCAATTCTCCGTTGCCGCGGTCGGTTTGCCCGCGGCCGGCGAGGTCGGGCCGAACAACGCTCGAGTTGTCCCAACCGGCGGTTGATTCCCCGTTCCATTCGCCGTTTTCATCCGCCCAGGTTCCCACGCCTGTGCCGGGTTTGCCGCCCCGGCCTGCCTTCGGGGGGCTATTGCAGGCGCGCCAACCCTGGCAGGTGCCAATGCACATCGAGGCCTGGTTCAGCGCGTCCAAAGTCGCCGATAGTTCCTGCGCATCACCCATCTGCTGCATGAGACTGTCCAGTTCCTTCGACGCCGCGGCCAATGATTGGGCGGCACTCGGCTTGTTATTCCCCTTCATTTGAGCCGCCGCAGCCTTTAAATGCTCCGCCACTTTTCCATAATTGCCGGCCGGGTCGACCGCTTTGGCAACTTCTCCCAGCATTTTCTGGAGCTGCTCGGGAGTCAGGCTGGCGGAGTTCAAATCCGAAATCATTTTGTGCAACGTTTGCTGGGCGATCTCCGGCTGGCCATTTTTGAGTTGCTCGGCCAAATCCTTGCCCTGCTTTTCCATTTGTTGCTGAAGTTGCTGGATGCTCTTGGCCATTTCGCGCATCTTTTCCAGGTCGGTCGTGGCGGCGTCGAGATCTTTAAGAAACAGATCGGTCTGGTTCGCCGCCAACGCGTTGATGGCATCGTCCAGTAGCGGCAACTGCAGACCCATTGCCTGCATCTGCTTCGAAAGGGCGGACAATGAGTCCGAGAGCTTCTGCCGCTCCGCATCTGTGGCGGATGAGTTTTTATCCGCCATACCTTTCGCGGCCTGCTGGAGTTTCTGCAAACTCTTCTGAAGCTTATCGAGCGCGTCCGGATTGCCGGTCGGTATGCCCATCTGTTTCTGGAGCGAATCGATTTGTTTTTGAAGTCCAGCAGCGGACTGGGAATCGCTGCCGCTGTTGTTCCGAGCCGCTTCCTCCATCCGTTTCAACCCGGGATCTTTTCCCATCTCCTTGAGCTGGTCTTTCAGTTTGTCCGCGACGTTAGCCAGGTCTTTCAGGGCGTCACTGCGAGTGAGGGTTTGTTTGGTGAGTTGATCTCCCAGGCTCGAGACGGCTTCCATGGATTTTTGCGTCGGTTCGAATGCTGGCGGCCGCTTCTCCAGGTTATGCCGGGTCAAGTCTGCCAGGAGGCGCCCGGTTTCTTTAATGTTCTGTTCGTCGGCGCGCTTCTGCAAGACGGTCTTGCTGCGGTATTCGGGAACGAAGCCCAGCCCTACCGCCAAGGCGAGGATGACCAGCGCCCAGCGGCAAGCCTTGGGCAGGTGAAATGGCAGGAGTTGCCGCGCATCAATGCCTTTCGCGTACTCAGCCGCATCCGCGAGCACCAGATCGCGCCAGCGCGTCTCGTTTGTGCCACGCGAGACCTCGAGCGCGGTGCTGAGCCGTTCCTGTAGGTTCTGCCGGCCATCGACCCAGCGCGCGACGTCGGCCAGGTTTGGCCGGCGCCAACCGCCGAGAATGAAACCCACCAGCATGCTGGGCAACGGCAGCAGCGCCGCACCCCCCAAACACCAAAGGGGCAGAGGAAACAAGTGGTAAGCCCCCAGCAGCAGGAGAGAAAGCATGGCCCCAATCAAAAGCCCCAGCCAAAGGCCGCGCAGAGCTCCAGCCAATCGGCGGCGACTCGCCGCTCTTTCGAGCAGTGTTTGGATGGTTTCGAGTTCGCTCATGGCTTTGTTCAACCTGCCGCACCGGGCACCGCTTCGCCAGCGTTAATTCATTGGACCACCCGAACGCCAAAACGTTCCGGCTAAATAGCATGCGAAGCCCGTGTCCTATTCCCGGAAGGAGGAGTTCCACGAGTCCCCATTCGTTTCCTCGGGCCATCCGCCAACGGCACCGGGCAATCTGTCCACCCCTGTCTCCCGGTCTACTGCCGCTCGAACTCGACCTTGTTAACCCGCTTGAGCACAGTAAAACCCGCCTTTTTTGCATCGGAAATGGAAAGGTTTTTGGGAGAGTTAAACGCGGACCACACCTTCCGCACGGGTTTCTTGCACGCCGGACACTGCGTCAGCGTCGTAGCCGACAGCGGGCGGAAGAGGGTAAACTTCCCTCCGCAAACCTTGCAATCGCCCTCGCAGAGCTCGTATTCGTAAAGTGGCATAGACCCGATTAGTTTATCATTCGTGGCCGATGGTTGCCAGACTCAAGTGGCCATGCCGACACCCTGCTAGGACGCGTCTTTTCATGATTCTAAATTCAGCACGTCAGGATTTTGCGCAAAAATT
>JANXQE010000571.1 GCA_025356925.1 Limisphaerales bacterium
GCCAGCCCGCCATAGCCGCCCCCGGGGCAGATCACAATCGCGGCACCAGTGGCTTTGCTTGACTCAGGCCAATAGGGCGTAAGGGTAGGAATGTCCGGGTCGGCCTTCCCCAGTGCGCCCGGAGCACCCTCTGGCCAGAGGACGATCGGCGGATTCGTCTGCGCGGAAGTCGTGAGCGAGAAAAGTGACAATGCGAGGATTGGGACGATGGTTTTCATCTGCGGCAGAGAATACCTACGGGCCCGATTTCTGCCACGGGAAACTGGCACGCGCATGCCGGGGGGCCGAGTCCCACGGAGCGCTGTGCAGGGAAAGCCCCAAAAACAGGGCGTTCGTAGAACTTGTCCCTCCGAGGTCAGCCTGGATTCAGCGCGTCATCGGCGCGCGAGGTCTGCGTTTGGCGGGATGTTCGGCATCGGTTTGATGTCGGCGCCCCACGCGGTTGTTGCGGGCGAAGCCGTTGCTGTAAACCGGGCTGTCCAGACGGCTCGATGGCTTGCCGGATTTAATTTCGTCGATCAGGTCAGCGACGCTGCTGAGCACGCGCGTGGGTTGATAGACATAGTCGGCAACCTGTTCGATCGAGGTGGAACCGCTCAGAACCAGGTACGCCTGCAAACCCGCTTCGATCGCCCCGCGAATATCCGTCTCCATCGTGTCGCCGATCACCACGATCTGATCGGGCATGCCACCGACCATTTCCGCCAATTTGCGACGGGCGCGGTGGAACATGTATCCGTTGGGCTTGCCGAGATAATAGGCGCGGCGGCCGGTGCTCGCTTCGAGGAAAGCCGCGGTCGAGCCTGCGCCCGGGCGAGTGTCGCGGGCGGAAATCGGACACCAATTATCCGGATTAGTGGCGAGCAGACGCGCGCCCCCTTCAATGCAGGAATGGGCTTTAGCCAGTTTCTCCATCGAGACTGCCCCCTCGCCCACTACCACGTAGCTGGGGTTAATGGCGTCGCTGGCAATCTTGCGCTCGTGCAGCGCAGTCAGCAGCCCGCCTTCGCCAATCACGAAAACGGTGCAGATCGGGTGGGTTTCGCTGAGGAAATCCGCCGTGTTCAGTGCCGATGTGTAAAAATGACGCGGGGAAAAGCCCGGCACCCCCAGGTGACCGAGCCGCACTGACAAATCCTCGGGTGTAGGCGAGGAGTTGTTGGTGAGGAACACGAAGGGCGCCCCGCTCGCGATCAGCGCCTCGACGAACTCTCTCGCTCCCGGGATAAGCTGGTTTTCCCGGTAAATGACCCCGTCCATGTCAATTAGATATCCTGTTTTCATACATTCAATACTGTCTTACCAAAACCGGAACGGACGCGCCATGGCCTGTCCCCTCCATTTTGGGAAGACTAAAATCGTTACGACCAGGTAAGCAGGACCCTTGCCGACCGATTTTAAGAGACGAAGCTTAGGCGAGCGCGGTTGAAATGCATCCAGAGTGTGCAGCGTGTCTAAAATGAGCCACTCTTCGATCGGGATCGGGCGAATGCCGTCAATCAATTAGATTTCTGGCACGACATGCCACCTTCCATCGTGGCGGCGATCGGCGATCCGTTCTCCTCATCTCATCACTGGAAAACTCGGAAAGTCCAACGCTCCGGTCCTCGCCAATTTCCATCGGACGATGCTTCGCCCCCAAACGACGTTGACGCCTCGAGCGATTGATACTAAACGTAATCGCCAATATGCCTGATCAGCCGACTTTCACGAGCTTCGAATCTGTGTTGCAGGAGCACCGGGTCTTTTTGCCGCCCAAGGAATTCTCTAAAAACGCTCACATCAAATCGCTCGCTGAATATCAAAAGCTTTATAAACAATCAGTCAGCGCCCCGGAGAAATTTTGGGCCAAGCAGGCAACGGCCGAATTAATCTGGTTCAAACCATGGAAAAAGGTGTTGGAATGGAAGGAGCCATTTGCCAAATGGTTTATCGGAGGCCAGCTCAATGTCAGCTACAACTGCCTCGATCGACATCTGGGCACCCCGACGGCAAACCAAGCCGCCCTGATTTGGGAAGGTGAGCCGGCGGCGCCGGGAAGACCCGGCGAAGAGCGCACGCTCACATACCAGCAACTGCATCACGAGGTCTGCCTGTTTGCCAATGTTCTGAAACGAAATGGGCTCAAACGGGGAGACCGCGTCCTGATCTACATGCCGATGGTTCCCGAGGCGGCGGTCGCGATGCTCGCCTGTACTCGGGTGGGGGCGGTCCATTCGGTGGTGTTCGGAGGCTTCAGCGCGCAGTCGGTGGCGGACCGGATTCAGGACTCGCAGGCCAGGTATGCGATCACCGCTGATGGTGGATTTCGCCGCGGGGCAGTGGTCCCGCTAAAGAAAAATGTGGACGACGCCCTCGTGCTGAAGGATGCACAAGGCGAGTTGCTGGCAAAGACGATCGAGAAGGTGTTCGTGCTGCGCCGCGCTGGAAACGAAGTTCAATTCCAGGCAGGCCGGGACCTGTGGTGGCATGAAGAAGTGGCTCTGGTTGATGCGCATTGTGCCGCGGAAAAGATGGACAGCGAGGCTCCCCTGTTCATCCTGTACACGAGCGGTTCAACCGGAAAGCCCAAGGGCATCCTGCACACGACCGGCGGATACCTGCTGTACGCGAAGCTAACGACGAGGTACGTCTTCGATTTGCGGCCCGAGGACGTTTATTGGTGCACGGCCGATGTCGGATGGGTCACGGGTCATAGTTATGTGGTCTACGGGCCGCTGGCCAATGGCGCCACGAGCTTGATGTACGAAGGGGCGCCGAATTTTCCCGAGCCGGACCGGTTCTGGCGCATTGTTGAAAAGTACGGTGTGACCGTGCTTTACACGGCTCCGACCGCGATTCGAGCCTTCATGAAATGGGGGATTGAATGGCCTGGAAAGCATGACCTGAGTTCGCTCCGCCTACTTGGCACCGTGGGCGAGCCGATCAATCCGGAGGCGTGGA
>JANXQE010000590.1 GCA_025356925.1 Limisphaerales bacterium
GAACCGGCGCAAGCGCGTCGTGACCGCCCCGGTGCTCCAGGCTGCAGTCGAAACGTTCGCCTGCCGCAAGACCCGCCGGTCATCCGCCAGCCCAAGGTGAGTGTGGGTGTTCCCTATGTCGATCAGCAGCAACATCGGCGCATCATTTCTCAATCCGAACGTCACCCGCGACGATCCGCTCCAAGTGACCGTGATCGGTCCGGAGCAGGAGGGCTCCGTCTTCCCCCAGCGATTCAGCGCGGCCGCAGATACGCCGATCCCCCAGGTGGATCACCAAGCGCTGGCCGATGGTTGTGCAATGTTTCTCCCACTCGTCTGCGACCGCGCTGAACTCTCCGGCCAAAATGCGGGCGTATTCTCGATCCAGCTCCCGGAGGATCGCCGCCGCGAGTTCGACGCGCACGATCGGCTTTCCCAATTCGATCTTGAGCGAGGTCGCCTGCGTCCTTAGTTCCGGCGGAAAGTCACTCGGATTCAAGTTAACGTCTACCCCGACGCCCACGAGGATGTACTTGATGCGGTCCAGTTCTGCACTCAGTTCGGTCAAAATGCCGGCCACCTTTTTGCCCGAGATAAGGATGTCATTGGGCCATTTGATCTCGGCCTTCAGCCCCGTGTGTGATTCGATGGCATTTCGCAGGGCAGCCGCCGACGCCACCGTCAACTGCGTCGCCGCCTGCGGAGTCAGGCTCGGCCGCAGCAGCACCGAAAACCACAGCCCCTTTCGCGCGGGAGACATCCAAGTTCGGCCAAGGCGGCCCCGGCCCGCGGTCTGGGCTTCCGCAAACACGACCGCCCCTTCCTTGACGCCGTCGCGCGCCAGCTTCTCGATCACATCATTGGTCGAGGTCGTCTGTTCGAACACGCGGATATCACGACCAATCTTCTGATTCTCTTCCAGCCGCCAGCCCAAATCGTCCGCATGCAAAACATCCGGCGCGCTCAGCAGCCGGTAGCCTTGATGCGGGCTGGCCTCGATATCATAGCCAAGCTCGCGAAGTTCCTCGATCCGCGACCAGATCGCCGCCCGGCTGATGCCCAGTTTCTGCGACAGGTCGGCGCCGGAAATCGAGCCCGAATTGGAGGTTCGCAAGGCGTGGAGAATCTGCGCATCGACGGACATGGCTTCGATCAAAGCTGGAAATCTAATCCGATGTCCACGGCTCGCGCGGAATGGGTCAGAGCGCCCACGGAGACAAAATCCACTCCGGCCTCGGCGACCGCCCGAACGCTGGCCAGCGTAACGCCGCCGCTGGCCTCGGTTTGCGCGCGGCCTTTGCATTTCGCAACCGCCAATCGCAACTGGACTGGATTCATGTTGTCGAGGAGAATCAGATCACTTCCGGCCGCCAACGCCTGGTCCACCTGTTCCAAGGTATCGGTTTCGACCTCGATCTTGAGCTGGGGATATTGGGCGCGGGCACGTTGAACCGCCGCCGCGATCGGGTCGGGCAATTCACCGCTCAAGGCAGCCAGATGATTATCCTTAATGAGCACCCTGTCATAAAGCCCAAAGCGATGGTTATGGCCACCCCCGCAGGTCACAGCATACTTCTCCAGGCGCCGCCACCCAGGCGTCGTTTTGCGCGTGTCAAGGATCTGCGCCCGCGTCCCCTTGACGGACTCGACGAACTGGGCCGTCAACGTAGCTATACCCGATAGCCGCTGAACGAAATTCAAGGCCACGCGTTCAGCGCTCAGCAAGGCTCGCGCGGGCCCGGAGACTCTGAGCAGCGTGGTTCCGGCGCCCACCTGCTGCCCATCGTCGGTCTCACGAACATGCTTAACCTCGGTGGAAAGCTGGTGGAACGCGGCCTCCGCTAGAGACAACCCAGCGGCGACGAGGGACTCGCGAGCAACCATGACCGCCGAGGCATGTGTTCCTGCCGGCACGGTGGCCAGCGTCGTTACGTCACCCGAGCCGATGTCTTCGGCCAGGGCAAGAGCGACCGCGCGGCCGACCTCTTCGGCAGTGAGTGGTTCCACGGACCCAACATGGACAAAATCCGTAAAAAGCAAATCAGAAAAGCCCTAACAAGCTCGAACAAGCCAACCTGTCCGGCAGCCTACTTCAAAACCGGTGTTGGAAACCTCAAGCCCGTGTTTGATCAAACCCAGGCGGCCAGGCGCCATCTTGGCTCGCTGAGTTCCAACGGGAGCCCGTCCCAACGCCCAGGCGGAGCAGGCCTTGACCTCACCGCGGCATCCTATGTGATTCACTTCGACCGCTGGCGGAACCCGGCCATCGAAAACCACGCAACAGACCGTGCGTTCCGCATCGGCCAAAAGCGCAAAGTGGTGGTCCATAAGTTCACCTGCCGCGGCCCGCTGAAGGGGCGGATTCCTGAGCTGATTGTCAGCAAGATCGCCAGCATTAGGCGGAGACCAAAAGAAGATAAGGCGCGCATGTAAGCAGTCGGGAGCGCGCGGATCGAGAACACACTCAACAGGATACCCAAATGCCCAACTTCGAAGCGTTTGCCAGCCAGTACCCCGAAATTCCTCCGTCCGTGATGCTCAAGGTCGACCTGCTGCGCCGAGGAGTGCGGCTGGGTATGGGCCCGGTCGGCACGCGCCACTACCATCATCACGATGAGAAGGGCCAGAAAAAAATCGATGCGCGCTCACACCTTCAAGGGAGTGTCGTGTTGCCGGATGGCACGACAGTGTTCGTCGCGCACAATCCCAACAGCCCGTACCTGATCCAGTTCGATGCGGAACGCTCGGCGCTTAAGCTGCGGGAAGGCGAACCAGGCGATTTGATCTGCGACCTGACCCCGGGTCCCCGATTCGCTTGGGCGGGCGAACGAACTGCCCGTCAAACGCCCATGGCGAGTGTGCTTACGCCCAGCCTCGGCGGGGCTTGCGGGCCGCTGGCCACTTTCCTGCTACGCTATTGCGAGTTCGTTGGTGCCAATGAGGAATGCCGATTTTGTTCGTGGGTGAGGATGGGCAAATCACACGAGCTGCGGCCCGACGTCGGGGACTTACGCGAGACGTTGGGGCGAATCTGGAGCGAGCAACGATCCATCGGTTATCTGGCTTTCAGTGGCGGAAGTTTGCTCAACCGCACTAAAGAAGCGGATGCCTTCCTGCGCTACCGGGAAGCGGTGCAGGAAACCGGTCTGCCTCTGCCGACCACCGTCGCCGCGATCCAGGCGCTGAACAAGCCCGACTCGCGGCGTCTGTGCGGCGCCGGCTTCGATTATGTCTGTTACTCGATGGAAGTCTGGGACGAGGTCGCCTGGTCGGCAGTCCTTCCCGGCAAGAGCCGTTCGGTCGGCCGCGCGGGCTGGATGCGTTGCCTGAGCGATGCCGTCGAGGTCTTCGGCTCCGGCCGGGTCCTCTGTAACTTCGTTGCCGGCGTCGAGACGGCCGTTCCCGGTTTGTACCCATCGCCTGAGGCCGCCGCTGACGCCACGCTGTCGGGAATGCGCTGGTGCTACGAACGGGGCATCTATCCCAAGTATGCGGTCTGGATTCCTTCGGGGGGCGCCGCTTTTGCCGACCGCGAGCCCGCACCCCTTAACTACTACGCTCGCCTGTTACGCGGGCGACAGGAGCTCTATTCCGAATTCTCGATGCCGATCCCGGGAACCGATTGTCCGCATTGCCTGACGCAGTCGTGCGAGGCGGACCTTTCTCGGCTCGCCCCGGCCCGGCATGGGGTAGGGCCCGCGACCGCGTCCGGATGGGAAGGACGCCACGCCGTGGCGCACGCGGCGAACTGAGAGTCCATTAGCAACCGTCTGGGAGAGAACTTTAACCCGTCTTGGCGGGTTGGAATCGGTCGAGATGGTTGCGGTTGCCAAAGACCGAGCGTGAACCGAGAATAGTCTCATGCAAAGGCCAACTGCTTGTATTTGGCGGGCAGTCACGCAGGGTCTCAGGGCCCGGCCCTAAAAGGTAACCATGACTTCGGCGCGGAGAAAATCCACCAGGCCGTGGCTGACGTAATAGTTACCCGGCAGTAGGAACTCGCTCCAGAGATGCCCGCTGAGATGGCGGCTGAATTTATATTTCAGAATCGCCTGGAGATAATGCCCGCGGAAGTTGCCGCCACCGGTGGTTCCCGGGTTGGCGCCGCTAAACGGGCTGGGCGGGTTGGGCCCGAGCAGGCCTGACAGGGCATGGTCCAGGTCCCGGGTGGGCACTTCCTGGTCCGCGAACAGAGCGAAATAGCTGGCGTTGAACTCCAGGTTCTGAAGCGGAGTAACACTCCAGGTCGGGCCGAACCGATGGAGATTGGCGGTTTGGCCGACGCGTGTTTCCTGAACATAGCTGTAAATGTTGTACATCTCGCTCCAGCGCGGCCAGCGTCCCCACAGAACGTCAAACATCTCGTCGTTGGCGGTTCCGGGATGGTCGCCGGAGAGGAATTCATAGGAAACGCTAAGCTGGTTGCTCCAGCAGTCTTTGAAAAGATAGGAGAGCTTGGTGTTGACGCCAAACGCGCTGATATCCCGGAACCCGGTGGTTTGAGCGCCCGGCCCGAGCAACGGATTTGCCCCGCCCATATTGAGCTCGGGATCTTGTTTCCGACCGAACTGATAAGCGCCCTCTGCCGTGTATTTCCAGTGGTGGTGAACTAAGCCTGAAAGGCGCCCTCCTGCCGTGCAAATAGCAGCGTTATCTCCAAAAGTGGCTTCCGGCGCGCTGTTGAGGCGGTTATCTTGTTTGTAGATAAAATAGCCGTCAACGTTGGCTGCCGGCAGCGATTTATTTGCCACCCAGAGGTTGAAAATCTTTGGCGGGCTGCTGCTCGGCTGGTATGTTTTCTGGGGATTCGCCATCAAACCCAAATCGGTTCCGCCGATTTTCCCTGGTCAACTGACGGTCTGGATCATTTACGCGGGGTTGCTGTGGGTTTTCTACCGGGGTTTGGCGCGGTCCTCGCAGACGCCGCCGGCCTCGGCCCAGCAACAAAAAGCGATTGCCTTCACGTGGCGAGGATTCTGGCTTTGTTTCGGCTTGGCCACGGCTGTGACCTGCGCGGCTCGGCTGTGGCTGCACCAGTTTGCCGCCGCGCAAGTGGTTGTCTTTTTTTCCTTCTATGTGATTACCGGCCTGGGACTGCTCGTCGGAGCGATCCTTCACTCTGCGCGTTTTGGGCCTGACTACGACCTCCGCATCACTTGAGATCGTAACACACCAACAGATCCTGGTCGCGGAGGTAAAGCTTTCCGTTCGCGATGGTGGGGTGCGCCCAGGCCTTTTCCGGCGTCCGATCCGGTTGAATGAAACGTCCTTTCTCGCGGTATTCTGTGGACGAGGCTTCCACAAGGACCATCGCGCCGGAGTCTTCCTCCCGGCAATACAGCAGGCCGTCCGCGTACGACACGCAACCTTTTTTGATCTTCTCCTTCTCTGCCCAACTGACCTCACCGGATTTGAAAACCTGGCAGGTCAAACCTTTGCTGTCCGAATACCCGTAAAATGACCAAGGCTTGGCAAAAAAACGTTTTCCCTGTGGCCTCAATCGAGCTTTTGTCTTTCAATGTGCGGACGCATGGGTCAGTCCGTTTCAAAGCCAATCCGCACAGTTCAGGTGCGCGAACTGGTTGAGTTTGCGCTGCGGCGTGGCGATCTTGGTGCTGAGACTCGATTCGTTGGGGCCGACCGGGCCATGGCGGGAATCCGCGGCCACCAAAAGATCCAACGGTCCCGGCCGGCAGGCTATCAGACGGAACTGCCCGTTGAGTACCTGATCGAAGCGGACGAGTTTACGCTGCAAATCAGGGGACGCATTGACGGATTGTTAACCACAAGCCAGGAGGTTTTGCTGGAGGAAATAAAAACCGTGCAGGGAACATGGGATGGCGTGCCCAACCCGCTGCATTGGGCGCAGGCTAAGTGCTACGGCTTCATCTACGCCCGCAGCCACGCGTTGGACAACCTGGTCATTCAACTGTCATATCTGGAGCTGGAAACCGGCGAAGTGACCGAGTTGCGCTGTTCATTCTCGTTCGCCGAACTGTCCGATTTCTTTGCCACGACAACCGCGATTTATCTGGAGTGGCTGCGTGACCGTCACCGATGGTGCCTCGAGCGGGACCAATCCATTCGCGCGCTCGCCTTTCCTTTCCCGGCCTATCGTCCGGGCCAGCGCGATCTGGCCGTGGCCGCTTACCGGGTGCTGGCGGGCGGGGGTCGACTGTTCCTGGCGGCCCCCACCGGCATCGGCAAAACCATCTCCGTGTTGTTCCCCGCCATCAAGGCACTGGGTGAAGGAAGACTCGAACGCATTTTTTACCTGACGGCCCGCACGGTGGGGCGAGCCATCGCTGAGAAAGCGTTGGGCGACCTGCGCCGGTCGGGATTGAAGGTTCGAACCGTGACGCTCACCGCCAAGGAAAAGGTCTGCGTCCTCGCCGACCAGCCGTGCGACCCACAAACATGTCCGTTGGCACTCGGTTATTACGACCGCGTTAAACCAGCCATCCGCGACGCACTGGGGCGGGAAGAAATCACCCGCTCCGCCCTTGAAGCCGTGGCCGGGAAATATCAGGTTTGTCCCTTTGAACTTGCGCTGGACGTGTCCGTTTGGGCAGACGCCGTCATCTGTGACTACAACTACGTTTTTGATCCGAAGGTTTATTTGCGCCGGCATTTTGGCGAAGGCGGCGGTGCAAACGGGTTCCTTGTCGACGAAGCCCACAACCTGGTGGATCGCGCGCGGGAAATGTTTTCCGCCGATCTCGATAGCCAGGAGATCTTCGAAGTTAGCCGGGCGATTAAGCGGGCAGCTCCGCGCTGCGCCAAAGCGCTGGCCAGACTGAACTCGGAGACACGGCGACTTGGCGGCCCCACCGCTGCTCACGTCGAGCCGGCTGACGGTTCCGATTTGTCCGTTGAGCTCGACCTGTTTCCAGGTCAGGCAGCGGTGGCCAGCGCACCCGGCTTCCCTCCGAACGGCCAGAAGTTGCTGGTGGCCCGGGATGAAAAGAGTGCGACCCGCACGAGTCGCGAGATGCCCAACCGACTGCTGGAGCTGTTGGAACCCGCGCTCGTCGAGGCGGAAACCTGGCTGGCCAAGAACCAGTCGGCCGGGTTCCGGGAGGAGTTGCTCGAGCTCTATTTTCGGCTGCATTCGTTCCGGCGCACCGCCGAGCTATACGATGAGCGCTACGTGACCATCATCGAAAATGCCTCATCGGTTAGGGTGCGATTGTTTTGTCTGGATCCTTCGTTCCTGCTCCGGCAGGCCTTGACCCGCGGCAAGGCGGCCATCTTCTTTTCCGCTACCCTGACGCCAATCGATTATTATCGCGCCGTGCTGGGCGGCACACCTGAAGATCCTGTGCTGCAATTGCGGTCGCCCTTTCCACCCGAGAACCTGCCGGTCTTCATTCACGATCGGATCGAAACCCGGTTTAAAGCCCGGGCAGAGTCGATC
>JANXQE010000625.1 GCA_025356925.1 Limisphaerales bacterium
GGATTTATGCGCGATGGGGTCAATTTTGGTCCCGGCTCGACCGCAGGTGATAATTCGCAGCCAGGCTATAGCATCGACATTACCGGGCTGAAAACCCTGTTCACTAACTCCTCATTCGCCGTGCAGTTGATCGCGTCCTCCGATTCGATGCAGTATTTGACGAACGCGTTCATCATCGACGCGACCGCCAATACCACGCAATCGGTCATCTATCCCAGCACGCCGCAGGTGTCGGACGTCGGTGATACCGCCTGGGTCCGAGGCGTCGGGGGTGGCTTGAGCACCGCCAGCGGAGCGTTGAACACGGACCACCTAAAAATCATCGGCAACCGCGCAGCGCACACCGGCAACCGGACCAACGGTTATAACTTTGCGAGCACCATTGCCGGGTTTATCGTTACTGATAAGCCCGTGATCACGATGCCTCCTCAACCGGTGGTGGCGTCACCTGGCGATACGATTACCTGGAGTGGCTACGCCTGCGGCGCGCCGCCGCTTTCTTATCAGTGGCGCAGGAACGGCCTCCCCATTCCCGGCGCGACCTCGACAGCTTACAGCATCACGAATGTGTCGGGAACGGACTTTGCCAGCTACGACATGGTGGTTTCCAATCTTTACGGGGTGGCCAACAGCAGCCCGGTCGCAGTGGATGGGCTCTCGGCCTCCGCCGGTCATAACTTCGCGGTGGACACCAATCCCAAGGGACCGCCGCAGGACGGCCTGGTCTTTGGCGCCACTTGGTTGGCCTCCAGCGCTGATTCCGCCGGGACCAACCGAACCGGGGTGATGGGTTTCAACGCGGCACAGCCGGACCAGCTTGTTGTTTCCGGCTCAACGAACTTCGATTCCACGGTCGGCACGATTATGTTTTGGATGCGCTCGGCCGGATTGAACGATACCAATCGCGGTCCAGCCACACTGTTCGACCGGCTCAACGGCAACGGACTGGTGGTGTTCCAAAATGCGGACGGATCGATCGAGGCCCAAACATCGAAAAAGGAGCAGGACCTGGCCTCGAGCGGCAATCTGGCGGACAATAAATGGCACCATGTGGCGGTGTCTTACGACCAAGGCTCCGGTGGGCCGGCTGTTCTTTACATTGACGGCCAGGAGGCCAGTTCGGGGGCGAATGCCAATTCCTGGTCCTGGCAACCGGGGCAGGAGATTGAGCTGGGCCTTTCCCACGATACCAACACCTATCAGGGCTTCAACGGCGTGCTCGATGACGTGCGCGTATATAACACAAACTTGACGGCAGTAGAGGTGGCCAGTGCTATGGGCGGTGCCTTGGTCGACACCAACGCGCTGACCATGCACCTGGATTTCGACTCGGCCCCCGGAGCCGGAGTTACGTTGAAGTGGCAGTCGCCCGATTCCATCCTCCAGTCTGCGGATAATCTCAAGGGACCCTACGCGGATGTGTCCGGAGCAGTTTCGCCTCATCCGGCGGCGCAGCGCAGCAGTGTGAAGTTCTACCGTTATCGAGGGCACGTGCCCAAGACGCTCATAAGCAATCCGTTCCTCATGTAGTTATCCGCGGTCGAAGTCTGAGTTTAAGGAACTGCGCAGCCGAGGTTTAGCTTCGGCTGCGTTTCCGTTTCTCTGGGCGCGCGGTCGAAGAACCAGCAGGGCCTCTGGCTCTAAGCTACGGCGTCGCGCCGGGTCCGCGTACGCGCTGCGCAAGGGCAAAGGGACGGGTTGGGAAGGCGGCTCTCGCGAACCCCGCATCATGCGCTGGCTGGGCAAGATTGCCGCCGCGAGCGCCTGCTTCACGTCGATTGGTTAGATACCTCGCAGGGCAAGCTGGACACCCTCGGCGGGAGCGGGGCGAT
>JANXQE010000629.1 GCA_025356925.1 Limisphaerales bacterium
TCAGCCAACGGGCAGGGCGCGCCGCTGCGGATTACGCTGGCCTGGACCGATCCCCCGGGAAATCCGGCGGCCAGCATCAAACTGGTCAACGATCTGGATCTGGTGCTGACCAACCTCGATACCGGCGAGGTGTTCTTCGGCAACGACATCTCGGCAGGCAACCAGTTCAACAATGCCTGGGACACCAACCAAGTTCCGTTGCTGGACGTGGTCAACAACGTCGAGAACGTCTACCTGAAACAGCCCGCGGGAACGAATTTTTCGGTGACGGTGATGGGCCATCGCGTCAACGTTAACGCGGTGACGGCGAATCCCAATGACGTCGTTCAGGATTACGCCCTGGTGGTGTCCAGCGGCAACGGCGAGTTCCCGGATGCGCTCAACCTGACGAGTGACCTCGGCAAGACCCTGACGCTCACGGTTCCGAACGTTTTCTTCATGACCAACACGTTCCCGAACGACCCGGAGAATCCAGTTTCCGGCGGGTTGCTCCTCCATCAGCACGCCGGGGCGAACACGCCGTTGCTCGGGACAAATACCGTTCCGCTGCTGAATGATGCCAACGCGGTGATCACCACCGGGATGACCAACCAATGGCATTTCTATGTGCTTTCGAACGAATTCAATTTCACCAATCTGTCGGTCGTCACATTCATGCCGCCGGAGGAGGCGCTGCCACGGATGGGGGTGACCAACATCGATAATGTGAGCAACGCGACCCGGCCCGAGGCGGACGTTGACCTTTACGTCTCGATCGATCCCGGTCTCACCAATCTCTCACCGGCGGCAATCCTGGGCGCTGACAAATCGTTGAGCCGGGGTGGCACAGAGGTAGTGGTCAAGAATGATGCGGCACCCCGCGCGCTTTACTATATCGGCATCAAAGCCGAAGACCAGCAGGCCGCCGAATACAGTTTGCTGGGGGTCTTCAGCCTGCTGCCGCCGAGTACAACCGACTCGAAAGGCAACGTCTTTATGCGCGGCATGCCGGTGCCGGCGGTGATTCCTCCGGGCGTGCCGCCGCGGCCGCGAGCGGCGATTGTGCTAGCGCTCGCCGTGCAGTCCATCCAGGTGCGCCGAGTGGTCGTGACCAATACCTTCACCCATTCGTTGCCCGGCAACCTGCTGGGGAACCTGAGCCATAACACCAAATCCGTCGTGCTCGATAACCACACCTGCGCTCAGGACCTCCTCGGTAACTGTTTTACTAACCGGCAGGATTACATTTACGAGGACAACGGCCAACGGGATGTCCCGGGATCCCGCCCCTCCGATGGGCCCGGTAACTTGAAGGATTTTATCGGTGAACAGGGATTGGGCGTCTGGCTTCTGAGCATGGTCAACACGTTCCCAGCCGGAACGGGCGAAGTAGATCGCCTCCTGATCAAGCTGGAGCCGCAGAACCTGAGCACCAACGGCACCGTGGTGGATTTATTGCCCAATGCCTGGTTTTACGACTCAATCGACGTGCCGGGCGACGCGACGAACCTGACGGTTTGCGTTTCCGGTAACACCGCTCCGATCGACCTTTATGTCTCGCGCGAGGGACCGCCGACCCAGACCAGCTTCGATTACCACATCCGAGTCAATCCGCCCGGAGAGTGTTTGCCGATCACGGTCTTCGACCAGCCGCCCCTGGTCGCCGGCCGGTATTACATCGGGGTTTTCAACCGCACGTTCATCGTCCAGCACATCCGGGTCACAGCAGAGATTTTTGTAAATCCATTCGCGATCGCCTCTTCGATCGCCGGGGCCGGACCGAGCGTGCCGATCCTCGACGACGCCGTGACCTATGCCTACCTCACCAACCGGACGCACCTGCCGATTTCGGCGCTGGATGTGGGCCTGCTGATCAGCGATCCGCGGATCTCTGATCTGGCCATCACACTCATCAGCCCGAATGGGACCCGGGTGCTGCTGTTTGAGAACCGTGGCGCCACTTCCACCAGTGGCCTCGGCACCTTCAGTTCGGTAACCGATAGCTCCGGGGCGCCGAGCTTTGGTTCGCCGGTGATGGCGGCCTTTTACACCAACAATTTCGATGGCGTCGCAACCGGGCCGTATTCCCCGGGAACGACTTTCGATGGCTGGAATGTTTTGAAAGATCAGGTGACCGTGTATCCCGAACTGCCGGCGCCGTGGTTGAGCAACAACGTGGTGATCTTGAGTGACGGCATCATCTCGAACAGCCTGCCCACGACCAACTCGACGACTTATACCCTCAGCTTCGAGGCGGCCCACGCGCCTTACCTGGTCGGGACCGTTGGCTGGTGGCCCTTCGATGGGGACGGCTCGGACATTTTTGGACGGTTCAACGGGTTGTTGCTGGGCGACGTCTTGTTTAGTCCCCTGGGCAAGGTCAACCAGGCCCTCGTCGGGGACGGGATTGCGGCCCGCATGATTGTGCCGCGCGCACCTGAGTTAGACTTGGGCCAACGCAGTGGTTTCAGCGTTGAGGGCTGGATCAACCCGCGCAACGCCACGAACCCCGCGCCGTTGGTCGAATGGAACGATCCGTCGCTGGTCAACGGGCAGGGAGTTCAGCTCTGGCTGGATGCGCCGTTCAGCCCCAAGGGCGGCCCCGGAGCCCTGTCGGCGGTCCTCTGGGACACCAGTTCGCAACCCCATGCCGTGGACACCGCCGTGGGCGCCATCACCAACGCTGGCTGGCAACATATCGCCCTGACCTATGATGGCCCCAGCCTGACCGCCCGGCTCTACGTCAACGGCGTCCTGGCGGCCGTGCAGCCGGTTTCGACCACCAATTTCGTGCCCCGAACTTCCGGGGAGCTTTATTTCGCTTATCACGCCGCGGCAGCGCCCAACTTTGTGGGACTGAGCGGCGGCCTTGATGAGTTCGGCATTTATGATCGGGCGCTTTCGGATTGCGAAGTGGCGGCGATCTTCAACGCCGGGTCCGGCGGCAAGTACGGGACCAATGTTCTGTCCTGCCCGGTGGTCAGCACGGTCCAATTGCTCACCTCACTGGGTCCCGTGAGCGCCACGTTCACTAACGGGCCGATCTGGGAAACGAATATCATATCGTTCCCGACGCTCCCGCCGGTCGCCACCACCAACGGCGCCGGCCCCAATGCCACGCCGATCGTGGTCACCTCGCTCGACCCGAATCTCGCGGTGGATAATTTCGTGCTCACGTCCCTGGTCACGAACTACGTCAACGGCCTGATGCATTTCACCGAGGATACCAACGTGGCGCTGGTGCCGATTAAATTTGCTCCCGCCCCGTACGCGCTGTCGAATTTCCCGCCGACGCTCATCTTTTCCAATGAGTTCGAGAGCGCTATCCCCGGGCTGTACAACACTAACAGCACGTTGCCCGGCACCCTCAACTCGCCGGCCGTTGGCGTGCGCAACTGGACGGTGGTGAACGCGCCAGTGACCGTGCTCAGCAACGCCCTGGTCGATGCGGTCGGGACCAATTTAGTTGCCCTGGGCAGTGGTGGGCTCCAATGCGCCCTGCCGACGACTCCGGGAGGCCGATACCGCCTGACCTATTCGGTGCGCGGCCCCGGCATGGTGAGTTGGTGGAACGGCGACATCGAACCGCTGAGCCATCGCGCCTGGGATCTAATCGGTGGTAACAATGGCGCTTTTATCGACGGCGCGACCAATTCTTCGGGAGGGCTCGTGAACGTCCGCGGAGATACCACGACGCTTTTGTTCCCGGGAGTTATCGATCCGCAAAACAACCTGGCCAGTAAAATCGAATTGAGCGACCCGGCTAATCTCCGGTTTACCAATTCATTCACCATCGAAGGCTGGATCAAACCCGCTTCGGTGCAGAACTATGTGACCGAGCAGACCGAACAGATTTTCTTCCGTGGCGATAGCCGGGAATGTTACGACCCCTACTACCTCGGCGTCGAGCGGGTCACTGGTAATCAATTGGACCTGGTTTTCCATATCGAGGATAATCAGAACCGCGATTGCGGCATCATCCTGGAATCTGCCAACCAACCGGTTTTGGCCGACCAGTGGCAACACATCGCCGCGGTCTTCGAGGCGAACGTTCTCTGGAGCACCAACGCGCCCTGGCCGACGAACGAGCTGCGCCTGTATGTCAACGGGCAGCAGTTGGCACCTCAGAACAATGCCGTTTTCCTCGAGGATCCCTCGCAACTCACCTTCGTGAATTCGGGGTTAACCGGCCGATTCCCCTTTGGCGATCTGGACCCGGCGTACAGTCCCGGCGTGTCGATTGGCAACCGCAGTCGCGCGGATACTTCCGAACCCTTCCAGGGTGACATCGATGAGTTGTCGGTTTATGGCCGGGCTTTAACGGGACCGGAAATCGCCGCCATTGCCGCCGCCGGAGTCAGAGGGAAAGCGGATCCGGCGATGCCGCCGGCGCAAAGCCTGGCCAAGCTGGGGGTCCTGGTTAACAATGTTCAGATCGACGTTGGCTATGGCGATAACTCGCGATGGACAACCCATTCGATCGATTTCACCGCGGATCGGACCAACCTGGTGCTGACCCTCCAAAGTTTGCTGCCGGGAACGCTGCTCGACGGCGTCAGCCTCACCGAACTGCCCGCGGAACTGAATTATCTGCCTGAAGATTCGCTCGCGGCGCTCAACGGTCAGGATGCGTACGGCGTCTGGACCCTCGAGATTTTGGATAGCCGAACCGGAGCCAATGTGGCGGTGAATAGCGCCTCGTTGCTTAATTGGCAGCTTAACTTCGTGCTGCAGCCGAGCAATGCCCCACCGGTCGTGCACCTGCAGCATGGGATCATCTACACTGATACCCTGGTGGCCGGCGGCATCCAGAACCTGGTGGTGGATGTGCCGCAGTGGGCTTCCAACGCCACGAACATGCTGGTGGCGGCGACCGACCGGGCCGGGGTCAATCCGCTCCCGGTGGGCGTGCTCTGGGATTTGTTCAATCAATCGCCAAGGGCCATCGGCAACGCCATCGTTTGGCCGCCAAACCCTTCCGGGAGCAAAGTGTTGAACGGCAGTGGCGCACCGCAGGACATCGTTCCCGGCCAACCCTATTACCTGACCATCACCAATCCCAACCCGGTGGCGGTGACCTTTGCCTACGGCGTTTGGTTTGACATCCTTTCGCTCACCAACTGCACACCGCTCTCCAACCTTGTGGCGCAGGCGGGGATACCCCGCTACTTCCAGTTCGACGTGGCGGCCAACGCGGTGCCTCCCGGCGCGGTGCCGCAGGCCGTGTCGTTTTATCTGACCGGCGTCACGA
>JANXQE010000678.1 GCA_025356925.1 Limisphaerales bacterium
CGCTCCTGGCCCAGGAGTTCTCGATCACCCGGCTGGTTCCCCGTGCGGGTTTCATCCGGGTTCCAGAACGACCAGGCCTGGGCATCGAGCCGAACCTGCAGGCGCTCAGGAAATATTTGGTGACGGTCGAGATCCGGGTGAGAGATCAGATCGCTTTTAGGAGTGGAGATTTCGCGTAACGACCTGAGTCTCGCGCAGCCAATCCAGGATTGTGACTCCGCCCGGCGCGGGCTACAGTTTTCGCATGCAAGCCCAGGCAGCCATCGCGGATGGTAAAGGCCAGTTCGCGCTTGAGCGCGTTGAGGTTGGCGACCCGATTGGAGACGAGGTCCTGGTCGAGATCAGGGCGGCTGGCATTTGTCACACCGATCACGCCTCGCTAAACTGGAAACGGCCGCTGGTGATGGGCCACGAAGGTGCTGGTGTCGTCCGGGCAATTGGGCCGCAAGTGCGGCATGTGCAGCCAGGAGATTCCGTGGTGCTCAACTGGGCGATTCCCTGTGGCAAGTGTTTCCAATGCCAACGCGGAGAGACCGTTCTGTGCGAGGACAGCAAGCCCGCTTACGTCATGGAAAGATCGGCTGCCCATGCGCATCCCGAAGGAACGACGTTGAACGGACGGCCCGTCGATCGATCATTCAACCTCGGCACCCTCTCCTCACTAGCGCTGGTCCGGGCGGCGGCCGTGACGCCCTTGCCCAACGACGTGCCGTTCACCTCCGCTTGCATTGTGGGATGTGGAGTGATGACCGGGTTTGGCTCGGTTGTGAATGTCGCAAAAGTCGCGGCGGGCAGTTCGGTCGCCGTCGTTGGCTGCGGGGGCGTCGGCCTGAACGTCATCCAGGGTGCTCGACTAAACGGGGCGGCCAAGATCATCGCGATCGATTTGCGCGGAAGCGGCCTGGAACAATCCCGGAAGTTTGGCGCGACGCATACGCTGCTCGCTGACGCGGGTGACCGGGACTTTGAGCGTCTGGCAGCAGATGTTAAGCAACTCACCGACGGCCGCGGTGCGGACTACGCCTTCGAGGCCACAGCCGTGCCAGCTCTGGCGTTTGCACCGCTTCGGTTGGTGCGCAATGGCGGCATGGCCCTCCAGGTCAGCGGGATCAACGATCCCGTCACCGTCCCGATGCAGTGGTTCATGTGGAACAAAACCTACGTCACGCCACTCTATGGTGCGTGCTCGCCAACTCGTGATTTCCCGCGCATTTTTCAACACTACCAACGCGGGGCGCTCAAGCTCGATGAACTGGTCACGCGGACTTACCCGCTGGAGAAGCTTGGTCAGGCCCTCGCTGACATGCTCGCCGGACGCAACGCAAAAGGCGTTATTGTTTTTGATTAGATGAACAATTCTATGTTTCGAACCATCGAGATCTCCGAACCGCGGTTTGAAGCCGAAGGCCTGCGCTATGTCACGGTCAAGAGCGCCGCCTTGCGGCACCGGGCGGACCTCGCCTTGTTCGTGCCGCACCAAGCCACCTCGAGCGCGAACCTGCCGCTGGTCATACTGTTGCACGGCGTTTACGGCAGCCACTGGGCCTGGGCGTTGAAAGGCGGGGCTCACCGCACAGCCGCGCGCCTGATCGATGCCCACGAGATACCGCCCATGGTCCTGGCGATGCCCAGTGACGGGCTGTGGGGAGATGGCTCGGGCTATTTCAAACATCCGGGTGCAGATTTCGAGAAATGGATTGTGAACGAAGTCCCCACTGCCGCACGCGAAGCGGCGCCGGCCTTGGGTGAAGCGTCGCCGCTGTTCATCAGCGGCCTGAGCATGGGCGGTTTCGGCGCCTTGCGCCTGGCTGGGAAATACCCGGACACATTTCGAGCCGCGGGCGGACATTCCTCGATCACGCGGTTTGAGCAATTCAAATTGTTTGTGGAGGAACCGCTCGAGTTGTATGGCTGCTCGGCTGATGACCAATCCGCTTTTAACACGCTGATCCGAAACCGCGATCGGTTGCCACCGCTAAGGTTCGATTGCGGAACCGAGGACCCTTTGCTCGAATGCAACCGTGAGCTGACTCGCGAACTCAACCAGGCCGGCATCCCGCATGTCTACGAGGAATTCCCCGGCGGCCACAGTTGGCCTTACTGGGAAACCCATTTGGCGGATATGCTGAGGTTCTTCGCGAGGCAGCTTAAAGCCGGCCTGGCCCGATAGTTCGTGTGGCCGCGAGCAGAGGAGGCACGGCTGGCGCGCCTTTGAGGAGAGCTGAGTTCCACGAAGGCCGGAGGCAGAGGCCGCTCAAGCGCTGTAAGGCCGAAACGCGGCTCCGACCAGCATCAGCTCGGGATGTGCCGCGGCGAGTTTGGGCAGCACCAGGCGAATCCGTGAGCGATAGGTCGCGAGCTTCTCTCTGAGCGGCCGCAGATCCTCCACCTTCTCCCAGTGCAGCTTCTTCAGGTCTAGCACCAGGCTGCTTTTGGTGCGGGCCAAGACCTCGCGCAGCCGCTGCGCCAATTTTTCTGCGTCCGACGACGAAAGCGCTCCTTCCAGCCGCAGCCACACCTGCTGCTTGGCGTGCTGGAGCTCAACCTGGATCGAGAGATTTGGAAGAGCGACCTGCCGCTGGATTCCCTCCCACAAATCGAACCCAGCCCAGCGCTCGGTGGGTGTTCGGTACATCGTGCGGGTCAATTTGGGGTGCTGGAAGAGGTCCAGCTTCAGGGTTAGCCCCGTCCACAAAGCGGCGCCTACCGCCATCAGTGACTTGAATCGCTCGCCAGGGCCGGCGCTGCCCAGCTCCGTGTGGATGCTCCTTTCCAAAGTGCCAATCCAACGCCGCACTGTGCGATTGGGCCCGAGGAGTTTTCCCGCGAGAAACACCGGATAGGCCGTCCGCAGTTCTTTGGCGTAGTGCTGCGCCTTCTGGCGCAAGAACGGGTTGGGCGAATCCTTGAGCTTCTGATATCCGAGCAGGCGCCCTTCCAGCACGCGAAAAATGCTCGGTCCGAGCCGTTGAAAGTCCTGCTCGAAACACCAGCGCTGGATTTCCTCGATCTGCTCGGGGGAAAGCGTCGGATGTTTGATCATCGTGGTGAACCCGTCCGCTCTCCGGTACATCAGCGCACGGTCCTTGGTGTACACGTCGTGGAGCAAGTTGTCCTTGATAATTCGCTCGTAGAACGGGGTGCCGGGGACCGGTCCGTAAATCAGGAACTGAGCCAGGGCTGGCTTAAGCTTCATCAGACCATCCAATTCCTGAGCTACGACTTCGCGGGTTTGGTAGTCAAAGCCCACGATCATCGAGGTCAAAATCGTAATCCCGTGCTGGCGAAATTCGGTAAAAATCTCCTCGACCGGGCGGCCCTGCTGCTTGGCGTAACCCGAGCGCGTCCCCTCGTACCCAATCCAAAAACCATCGATCCCCATCTCCAGGATTTCCTCGACGCTGTATTGGCTGATGGCCTTGATACTCGAGAACGCGAAAATCGACAGCGTCTTCCCGCTTTTAATGACGCAGTCGCGAAACTCCATCGCCCGCTTCTTGTTCAACAGGAAATCCTCGTCCAGAATCAAAAACACCAGGTCCGGATTCAGATCGTGGTACCGCTCCGCGACCGCGTAAATGTCCTTGCCCTCGGGCAGCAACCGGATGTGTTTGCGCGAGAAAAAGTGCGACGTGCAGCAGAAATCGCAGCCGTTGGGGCAGCCGAGCCCGGCCAGGATCTTCCCGGTGCCGGATACTTTCCACCCAAAAATCTTGAGCCAGCTCACCATCAACGGGTGCTTGTACGGCATGGCGATTTCGGGCTCGCCCAACAGTCGCCGAAAGAACGCTACGCCTTCTTCACGGCAAATATAGTCCCCAAAAGGCTTGAGTTCTTCGTCCTTGAGCACCGTCCCATAGCCGCCCAGGACAATCTTGGTGTTGGGCGAATATCTCCGGATCAACGCCACCGTCTCTTTCATCTTGTGCATCACTGCCATCAGGAAGGAGACGCCGACGAAGTCGTATCCCTTCTTAAGCTCGCGGATCAGCTCCTTCCTGGAGGGGTACTGTAATACCACCGTGGGGGCATCGAGGTTCTCGGCGATGTACTCCAGCGAAAAGTATACGTTCACGGTGCGGGGGCTGAACAGCCCCTGGGCGCGCGTCACCTGGCTGTACAGCAGTTCGTAACCCACCGAAGCCGCATCGCCATTGCTTGGACCCAGCGGCCGGCAGACGCTCGTTAGCAGGACTTTTCTGGTTTTGGACGTTGTCATATCAAATTCATCAGCCAAAGTGAAATCGTTGGTCGGCGGCTCAAAAGAGGCGTGATCGGACGGTCGCAGCTTTGCCGCATTACAGCATCGGCTCACGGGTCAAAAAGTAAAGATGATTATGCGGCAATATACCAATTGCATAACTAATACACATAATTAACCCAACTCGTTCTTGCCGGCGAGGGATGCGGAGAATCCACGACGGTTTCGGAGGGCTGTGGGCGGCGCAGCCTGGCAACTTCACCCGAGTGTCGGCTTGACTAGCCTGGACCCAATCGAGACTCTTAGAAAAAGCCCCGGTTCGACCGAGCCATGAAACGCGTTACCTTTCGCCTCTATCGACCCGATGACCTCGACGCCATCAAGCGGCTCACCATCGGCGCATTCTCGGGCGTGACGATCGAAGAAAACCTGGAAACCACTCTGGGCATGCTCAACGGACATGATTGGCGCTGGCGCAAGGCGCGTCATCTGGATGAGGACGTGGCAGCCAACCCCTCTGGCATCTTTGTCGCAGAAGCTCAGGAGCAACTGGTGGGCTACATCACCACGCGGATCGATCGGGAAGCCGGGAAAGGCCGCATCCCGAACCTGGCCGTGGCGGCCGAGTTTCGCGGTCAAGGCCTGGGCCGCCGTCTCATCGAGCGCGCCCTAGATTATTTTCGCGCCGAACGCCTGGTCTATGCCGTGATCGAGACCATGGCCCAGAATGCCATCGGCCACCATCTGTATCCCGCCTGCGGGTTCGTTGAAATCGCCCGCCAGGCGCACTTTGCCCGGAAGTTGTGAGCGCGTTAATTTCGAAGATACGCTGAATTGTAGGCGCTGATTTACGTGGAAACTGGAAATCATCGATCGGCTCGCGTAAGTCGAATCTGGGGGCAAAAAAGGCACCGCCAATTTCGAAGCGGCGGCCCGCTGGTGCGGATGACCGAAACCCGAAGGCCGATTCGGGCTTCGGCCTTCGGATTTACCCGCGTCAGGCCAGCTGCGCCATCTCCTCGTCCGGCATGGTATCCCGGTCCTTCATCTCCGCCCGCAAGCGCAACAGCGCCTCTTCCTGGATCTGGCGAATCCGTTCGCGCGTCAGGCCGTAGTGCTCGCCGACTTGTTCCAGGGTTTTGGGCGAGTCACCTTCCAGGCCGAAGCGCATGTTCAGAATGGTTCGCTCGCGGTCGGTCAACGTCCCAAGAACTTCCTTGAGCAACTCGGCGTCGCCTTGCTTTACCAGTTGGTCATAAGCTGCCACCGCATTGGGATCGGCAACCACTTCCGCAACTTGTTTTCCCTCTTCGCCATCGCCCATCGGTGCGTCCAGCGAAACCGGCGCTTTGCCGGCCTCCCGGTAAAGCTTGACTTGTCGCAGATTGAAGCCCATCTCCGCCGCAATCTCTTCATCGCTTGCCTCACGCCCCAGGGCTTCACGCAGCTTGCGTTCTGCCAAACGGATGTGGGCCATCTTGTCCACCACATGTACTGGCAACCGGATGGTTTTGGACTGATTGCCCAGGGCCCGGCGGATGGCCTGCTTGATCCAGAGCGCGGCATACGTTGAAAGCTTTGCGCCCTTAGCTGGATTGAAGCGTTCAACCCCTTTCATCAGGCCGATGTTCCCTTCGTTGATCAAATCGAGCAGCGGCAAACCCAAGCCTTCGTAGTCGCGCGCGATTTTGACTACCAATCTCAGATTGGCCTTAATCATTTGCTCCCGCGCCTGTTCGTCTCCTTTCTGGATCCGCTTGGCCAAAACAATCTCTTCCGCCGGCGTCAGCAATTGCACCTGGCCAATCTCACGAAGGTAAAGCTGCAAGTTGTCCCCCCGCGGGCCCTTCTCCGAGGAAGACTCCATCGGCTCTGCCGTCGGGACTCGGAAATCGTCTCCAGCCTCGGGCAGAACGATCACGGGCCGCACGGCAAGGGTGGATACCCGGGAGCGATGCGTGCCACGGGGTTTGCCAAATCCGCGCCGTCCTGACGTAAGCTCCGCCGGCCGGAGTGGGGAGATCTTCCTTAAACTCGAATGGCCAGCATGATTGGCTAGCGCTTGACCCTCGTTGGCTTGCGCCGCATCGTGCGGCGGTCCTTGCAATTTGGTTTCGATCTTCATCTGTTATCTTTCTCCTGGGTTGGTTAAATTGTGAATTTCAACTTCAGTCATTCTTCAGTGAGCGGGAATTGAGTAGTATTGTAACTGATGCGATTACATTAACATCGAATAAGAACACTTCATTTATGGGAGGCAACGGTGCCGGCACAGGATTCCTGCACCGTCCTTTGGATGTCGGCCAGCGTGGTCTTGGCCAGGTCCTGCTCCAGGGCGTTCAAGGCTGACCCAAAGACCTTCTCCAGAGCGGCTTGGATGCAATGGCCGACCGGACAGCCCTGGTTGGGCTTCTTTCGAGGCAACCGAAAGGATTCATCCTGCTCTACCGCTCGAAATACCTCGCCTAGATTGATGCGCGCGGCCGATCTGCTCAGCCTTGAGCCAAACCCAGCCCCTTTACGCGTTTCGACTAACCGGGCTTGCTGCAGGGCCAGCAAGAGCCTCCGGATAACGACCGGATTTGTGTTCACGCTGTAAGCCAGCAGCTCCGACGTGACGCGATCGCCATCCTTATAGGCCAGCACCGCCAGCACGTGCACCGCCATGGCAAATCGACAGTTTGTTCCCATAATTACACTCACACGTAACCCGGGAT